>CAZDNQ010000482.1:0-4097 GCA_964506605.1 uncultured Victivallis sp.
GCAGATTCTCGGTGGCGATTTCTTCCTGCTGCATTCAGAATCACATGAGGATTATGTACAGGCGAGAATACGCGAGAAGTTTTTAAAATCGGGAAAAGGCAGGGAATTGCTCAGGGAAAAATATCCAGTTTGACAGACGGGTCCGCCTGCGGCGGATAAAGCAAGCCCTTGGGGCTTGTTCGCCTATGGCGAATTCGAGTCCCCTCCCGCGCAAATCCAACACTGAAACATGGACTTCATATCAAAATTTCTCGACGAGGCTGAGAAGGATGGCGACAGGCGCAGGCTGCGTCCGGTTGTCCCTCTCTCGGCGCGGGAATGCATAGTCGACGGCAGGAAGTGCATCGATTTCTCCTCCAACAACTACCTTGCCCTGGCCGACCATCCGCGCTTGAAGGAGGAGGCTGTCAGATGGACCGGCCTCTACGGCACTGGCTCGCGCGCATCGCGCCTTGTCACCGGGACTTATCCGCCATATATCGATCTTGAAAACAAGATTGCACGTTGGAAGGGGACTGAGGCGGCGCTGATCGTCGGTTCGGGATTCCTCGCCAACCTCGGAGTGCTTTCGGCGATTGCCGACAGGAATTCAACAGTCTTTTCGGACAAGCTGAACCATGCCAGCCTTAATTCCGGAGCCCAGCTCTCCGGAGCTGTCTTCAGGAGATACCGTCATCTTGACGCCGCACATCTCGAGGACTTCCTGGAAAAAGATTCCTCCTCAAGGAAAATTGTCATCAGCGACACGGTGTTCAGCATGGACGGCGACATCGCCGATACCGAAAAGCTCAAGAAGATTGCAGCGTTGCACAGTGCGCTGCTCTATCTCGACGACGCGCACGCTACCGGTGTTTTCGGCGAGAGGGGGGAAGGTCTTGCTTCAGGGGCAGGGGAGATGCTGGTTTCAATGGGTACATTCAGCAAGGCGCTCGGTTCCTACGGCGCCTATATTGCCTGTACCGGGGATATGAGGGAATATCTTATCAACAAATGCAGCACTTTCATATTCTCCACGGCGCTTCCGCCTGCGACATATGGCGCGATCGATGCGGCGGTGGACCTGGTGCAGACACAGGAATATTGCGAAATCCGCAGGAACCTGCTTGCCAGGGCTGCGAATCTCGCAAAAGAGATAAGACGGCTCGGATTCGACACTGGCTGTACCGCATCGCCGATAATCCCGGTGATCGTAGGAGAGTCCGGGAAGGCGCTGCGTATTTCGCGGAAGCTCCTGGAAACGGGGATGCTTGCGGTGGCGATCAGGCCGCCGACCGTCCCGAAAGGATCGGCACGACTGCGGATTTCGCTGAATGCTGCACACACGGACAATGATATCTCAAGGCTTCTCGAGGCGCTGGAGGAGGAGGCTCGGAATCCGTAATCTGTAACCAGTGGTCTGCCCTCTGTCATCTGTCCTCTGTCTCATCTGCCCTTGTCACCAAGTTTCTGCAGCATGAAGAAAGCCGAAGCTGCGGTCATGCATATTATTCCACTGGACATCAGGGTATGCTGCAGCCCGATCCTGGAGGCGACGGTTCCGGCTATCAGGCTTCCGAACGGAGCGGAGCCCATGAATGCGAATATGTAGAAGCTCATAATCCTGCCGCGCATGTCGTCATGGACAATGCTCTGGATGGTTACATTGCTTGACGCCATCTGCAGCATCAGTCCAAGGCCGCAGAAGTACATGATTGCAAGGGAGAGCTGGAAGGATGATGACATTGACAGCAGTACAAGTCCGGCCCCGAAGAGCAAGGACATTGCGGCGATGAGCTTTTCAAGGCCGTCGGTATTCCTCCTCCGTGCGAGGAAGAGTGCGCCGGAGAGAGCGCCAAAGCCGGCGGCGCCAGTCAGATAACCGAGAGTTTCAGAATTGCCATGCAGTATTTCCTTTGCGTATGCCGGCATAAGGACTGAATATGGCATGCCTGCGAGGCCGATCACTGCTCCGAAGACGAGTATGTTCCTGATCCTTCCGAAGCCTGCCGCATATTTCAGGCCGTTGAAAAGCTCCTTCAGCGGATTGACATGTTTTTCGGACTGCAGCGGGTCCTCTTCCATTTCCATGCACGAGAGCGCGATGAGCACGGCGATGAAGCTGAATGCGTTTATGAGGAAGCAGACTCCTTCGCTGCTGCGCGCAATTATGATTCCGGCGATGGCTGGGCCTATGAGGCGGGCGCTGTTGAAGAGGAATGAATTCAGGGCGATTGCGTTGCCGATGTCCGACTTCGACCTTACAATGTCGTTCACGAAGGAATGCCTGGCGGGCATGTCGAACGCATTCACGCATCCCAGCAGGAAGCTTATCGAGATTACCTGCCAGACGTTTATCGAGCCTTTGAAGAAGAGGAGTGTAAGCGCGAATGCCAGCAGCATCGAGAGGAACTGCGTGGCCACCAGGATGCGCCTCCTGTTCCACCTGTCGGCGCAGACTCCCCCTACAGGTGTCAGGAAGAAAACCGGGATAGTCATTGCAAAGCCTGCTATTCCAAGCATCAACGAGGAGTTTGTCAGGCGGTATACGAGCCAGCTGACAGCGATCTGCTGGATCCATGTGCCCATCAGTGAAAGGCCCTGGCCTGTGAAGAAGAGCCTGTAGTTCCTGTACTTCAGCGCGCGTAGAGTGTCGGTTTTCGAAATATTTTCAAATATTTTCATCGGAGATCCCGGAGATCTCACCTGTTGTTTGCGGGAGACTGCGAATCATAGACGATGTTCCCCTGGCAGACGGTCATCCTCACGGTGTTCGTCCTGGAATCGAAGAAAGTGATGTCGGCGATCTTGCCAGGCCTGAGCTCGCCCCTGTCGTCGAGGCCTATGCTCTTCGCCGGATTGTATGTGAGACATGCGGACGCCTCGGTGTTCTCGAGGTGTGTGAAGGCAATGAGATGCCGCCAGCCCCTCTCAAGGGTCATCGTCGAACCGGCGAGCGTGCCGTCTACTGTTGTAACCTTGCCCTTGTCTATATGGATTTCGGAATCACCGACATGGTACACACCGTCGTGGAGGCCGGTGCCCTGGATGGCGTCGCTGATGCCGACGACCTTGTCCTTCGGCTTTGTCCTGCATGCGAGGTCGATCATCTTGGGATGGATGTGTGAGCCGTCGAGGATTATCTCGCAGTGTATCCTGTCGTCGGTAAGCGCAATCGCTGTCAGGCCCGCGGTCCTGTGGTGCAGCGGAGGCATGCCATTGTAGACGTGCGTGCAGCGCCGCGCCCCGGCGTCGACGGCCTTGAGGACGGCAGTCTCCTCGGCGAGGCTGTGCCCCATCGACGGGGTTATGTTGTTCTCGAGGAGCAGTTCGATGAGCTTCAGCGCATTGTCCAGCTCCGGCGCAAACGTCATTATCTTGATCTGGTTCCTTCCTTCTGCAATCATCTCCTTCACTTCGCCAAGGTCAATGGGGCGTATCTCCTTCTCATACTGCGAACCGTGCTTCTCCTTGTTGAGGAAGGGGCCTTCGATGTTTATGCCGACCGGCGCCGCACCCGCGAAATGTTCCGCCCTGATTATTTTGACGAGCCCGGAGATCGCCGCCATCATCTTCTGCGGTGAGGCGCTGACAATCGTCGGGAGGAATGTCGTGATTCCGTGCGAAGCGAGAGTCATGCTCATGGGTGTAATGTCGCCTCCGACGGAAGACGTGGTGCAGTCGAAGCCTCCTGCGCCGTGTATGTGGGTGTCGACAATTCCCGGAGTGGCGTAGGCGTCGGTGAGCTCGACGATTTTCAGCCCCTGTTCCTTCTCGAAGGCCGACGCGCCGCCGAATGCGAGTATGTTTCCGTCCTCGCAGAGGATTCCGGCGTGGGAGATCTTCCTGTGCGGGGAGAGGCAGTAGTCTGCAAGGTATAGGATTCTATTGTTCACTGCGAAAGTTTCCTGTTCCATTTGTCAAAAAATTAACATTATATGCGTGTGAAAAATAATTTAACTTAACATCAATGACTTACAACAGTTCTTTGTTTTCTTTTTAAAATAACGCTTGTGAAATTTAAATGCAATATTAACTTTGATTCGTTGTCCGGCGGGCAGGAATGGCGAATGTTAATAACTTGTCAACAAGTTTATAATAAATAGTGCGGTTCGAGCGTC
>CAZDNQ010000483.1:0-4085 GCA_964506605.1 uncultured Victivallis sp.
TCTCCTTCTCGACTATGTATTTCATTTTTATCCTTTAAGTAGGGACGGGCTTCAGCCTGTCCCATTTCTAAACAAATTAACCTCAAGCACAGCCCTTGCGTGCTTAACTACAAACGTATCCCGATAAGTCAATTCCGTAGTCATGTTCTTTTGCTTCTTGCATTCTACATTGCCGCAAAACTATATTTCCCAGCACCTGTTTCAATTATAAAATTATCACTGTCCTCTGAGACCGCGCAAACACCTGCGGGCAACTCCATTTTTCTTGGAAGCAGAGGATTTCCAGACTCGCGAAGTCCGCATTTTCCAGTTCCTGCTTTCGGGACAATTATCCTGGCGCGGCACCCGACCGGGACTTCAACTTCCATACGGGTGACAATCTTTCCTTTCTCCCATGCAACAGCAACCGGTCCTCTGACTGTCATGACCTCTGCCGAAGCATGCCTTATCTCGGGTCCACGCCAGGGCTCGATGGATATTCTATTGAATCCCGTCGAACCAACTTCCTGCCTGATTCCAACAACATATCTGTAGAACCAGTCGCAGATGCTTCCATACATCGGATGGCAGTGGGATCCGTTCTCATATTTCCAGTTCTCCCACATGGTCGTCGCTCCTGAAGCCAGCATGAACCCGAAACCAGGATATGTAGTCTTGGAGAGAATCTCATACGCCACATCAAAACGCCCTTCCTGCGCCAGCGCCTCAAGCAGGACAGGCGTCCCCATTATGCCGGTGTCCAGATGGCCGTCGCAGCCGATGCGCACGTGCTGCACCAGGTTGTCAACAACCCTCGCCTTCTCATCAGGAGGAACAGCACCAAGCACCAGCGCAAAAGCACTTGTCCCATAGTTCCCGCGCAGATAGGTTCCGCGTTCCTTGTCATAGAATTTCATATGGAAGCTTCCTGCGATCTTCGCAGCCTTGCCGGCATATCTCCTGGCATCATCATGCCTGCCGATGGACTCCGCCATCCTTCCAAGCTCCCTGGCGCATATCCCATAGAAGAAAGTATTAACCAGCTGCGGAGGAAGGATGTTCTCCTCCATCAGGACCTTCATGTCGGCAGGCAATGACCAGTCACCGAGGCACCAACTGCCCGGCTCCTCTTCTATTATTATGTCAGCGCCATCAGTCTTGCCGTCCAGATATTCCAGCCACTTCTCCATGCATGCATACATCTGCTCGACCATGCGCAGATCCCCGTACATGCCTTGCATCACCGAAGGGAGGATCACGCACGCCGAACCCCAGCCCGGACCGCCGCCGCCGCCGTAGAACGGCGCAGTATGCGGGACGAATCCCGTCTCGCTGTTCTGAGAGTCGGCAATGTCGTCCATCCATTTTGTGTAGAACTGCGGCATCCACAGGTTCCAGCATGCCGCCGCCGCCGTAAGCTGACCATCCCCAGTGTATCCGAGCCGTTCACGGTGCGGACAGTCACTCGGGACTCCACCGTGCATATTGTAAAGCTGGGTCGCGACAAAGAGTTCGTTTATCTTTTCAAAGATTGGTTCCGAACATGTGAATCTGCCGGTCCTGGCTGCATCGCAGTGCACCACGAGCCCGTCGACCATAGTCATATCCATCTTCCCCGGCCATCCCTTTATCTCGACATATCTGAACGCATGCCACACAAAACGCGGCTCATATGTCTCATCGCCTCGCCCTGAAAGAATGAAGACGTCGCGCTGGATCTGCTTTTCGCCTCCGGAGCTCTTGAAATCAAGTTCGCCGTCCTGGAGGAGCTCCTCTGAAAAACGCAACTCTATCTCATCGCCTGCGGAACCGCAGGGCACACGTATCCTCACCCATCCGCTGAACACACGGCCGAAATCAAAGATGGTATTGCCTTCCTTTGAAGTCCACATGCAGATCGGAGGAATTGCTTCGACCACCCTGTCAGGCGGACATGTCTGCGCGACAAGTTTTCCGGACGGACGCGCCGCAGCTTCAACGCAGCTCCATTCGGAATCGTCATATCCCGGCAGAGACCAGCCCTTCTTTTCAAACCTGGCGTCATATGTTTCACCGACGAACACATTGTTGAACAGGACCGGCCCCTCGCAGCAAAGCCAATCGGAATCACTCTTCACTATTTCAGTTGAACCATCGGCATACTCAATCCTCATCTCAAGCATCAGGCGGGGCCGCCCGTACCACATCTTCCCTTCGACATCACGTCTCCTCTGGTTGTGCATGCCGTTGCCGAGCATCACGCCCACCGCATTCGTACCGGTAACAAGAAGTGATGTAACATCATGTGTCACATAGCATGCACGCTTGGATCCCTTGTCGGAATAAGGATAGAGCATGTCGCGCATCTCGCGCTTGTCATAGTCAGTCCACGCAGGATCAAGCACCCTGTCACCGACCTTGGCTCCGTTCAGGTACAGTTCCGAATATCCAAGCCCTGAGACATAAGCCCTTGCACGCCTGACCGGTTTTTCCGTAACAGGAAACTCCTTCCGCAGGAGAGGAGATGAGATATTTTCCGGAGCCGCGATCCAGATCCCATGCCAGTCATTGTCGCCAAGGAGGGCGATCTCGAAGCTTGCAGGAGAACTCCAGTCGCCGGGAACACCCTCAGCATCCCAGGCCATCACGCGCCAGCAGACTGTCTGTCCACTTTCCAGGGCCTTGCCAGCATATTCGACATGGATGTTCTGTTCCGACTCGACCTTGCCGCTGTCCCAGAGGTCGTATTTTCCAGCCAGAAGCAGATCCTTTTCGGATGCGGCGGCTATCCTCCAGGCGCTCTGGCAAGCCCCGCGAACAAGAGGCGTCAGCTCCCATGACAGGCGAGGAATGGCCGTCCCGATCCCCAGAGGATTATCCAGATATTCGCAGAGAAGGCGATGAGGAGAGGAAATATTGGAACTGCTTTCTTTATCCTTATCACCATCAGCTTTGTCTTTACTCTTATTCATTAGCTGCAACCTGTCATTAATCAAACCAACTTATAAAGCCTCTTCCATGGTTTACACGCATTGATCTTTGTTTGTAGTTAACGCCCTGGTCGCCTTAGGCGCCGCCAGAGGCGGGTAAACATTCTTGCGTGTCTCCTTGCCTCCAATACACAGCCAACAATGGCTTAACTACAAACAATCTGAAAACAGAGGCTCAGCTTGCATACAGCAGATATCCCAGCTTCACCTTTCCTTTCGCAGGTGATGAAATCCTTATCGTATGCTTTCCCGCTTTCTCGAGGAACTGGAAACCGAATCCAAGCCCGGGATAATGGAACTTGAATGATGAATCACAGGCAAGAGCTTCCTTTCCATCGGCTTCAACAATGATCTTTTCCCCGTCCGGCATAGATTCAAAATAAAGGCCAAGTCCGGAACATTTCAGTTCCAGCTCGAGTGATACCTTGTCCTTGGCGGGCGTTATCACGCTCGACAGCCAGCGCGAAGGCTGGTGGTCGAACCAGATCCCCACCACATCGACAACGCCCTTCTCCCAGCCGCCAAGGTCATCCAGCTTCGACAGTTCGATCATCTTCGCTGTCTGGAAACGATTCGAGGTAATCGGCTTTTCCGGGAACTCCCCTGGCATTCCTTTTTCTCTTGCCAGCTTGTCCAGATTGGAATTGATTATGTCGGCATACATCCTGTAGCCGAAATCATTCGGATGGCATCCGTCTGTCAGAAAATCCCCGGTTGCGAGTTTCGCACCGATGCGCTTCTTCACCTGGCTGAAGAGGTCGACACAGGGAAGGCCGTAGTATTCTGCGAGTTCCGCATAGCTGTCGCGTTTCGGGCAGCCATAATCCTTGTTGGAGCCGATTATCAGGATGACAATCTCCATGTTGGGCTTTGAAGCCTTCAGCTTCCGGATTATTCCTTCAACGGATTCCAGACCTGTCGGATCCTCCCAGTCGTTCACGGCAAACTCGACTATCGTAAGATCCGGAGAGAAGGGAATCACGTCCCTGTCCATCCTGAAGACCGCCAGCCTCGATCCCTTGCCGCCGATGGCCGCATCGATCGGCTCAAGATGGCCCTTTGGAAATTTATCCTTCAGATATTTGGTCAGCAGCGCGCGCCAGGAGGTCTTGAGCGGATCGCTCGCTGTCGCTCCGA
>CAZDNQ010000484.1:0-3059 GCA_964506605.1 uncultured Victivallis sp.
GACTCTTTTGTACCATTTTCCGATGTCCAGCAGGATGCCGGCAGCCTCCTTTGGAATCGTGCCATCGGGCTTCGGTCCGACGTTCAGGACATAGTTGCCGCCCATCGCCATTATCTTCGAGATGCCCTGCATCAGGAAACGCCTTGAATAATAATCCTCGCCCTTCCGGTATCCCCAGCTGTGCTCGCCTACGGACTGGCATGCCTCAGTCGGACGGGAAAACGCCCCGCCAGCAGGAACTTTCCGTTCAGGCGTGTCGTAATCCCCCTTGTCGTATCCACGGTCGTTTATCATTATCCCGGGCTGGAGTTTCCGCAGCAGTTTATTTATAGAAGGATCTTTGACCCGCGGTGGAATATCCCAGAAGAATCCGTAAATCCTTCCATAGTTCGAACAAAGCTCCGTAGCCTGCCTTTTCACGTAGGCGATATATTTCCTGTTGTCCGGTTCGTCTCCTGGATTCTGTCTTTCAAGCTCATGGTCGCCGCCCTGGTTGATGGAATTGGGATGGTGCCAGTCAGGACATGAATAGTAGAGACATAGCTTGATCCCGAATTTCCTGCATGACTTTGCGAGCATCGCAAGGACGTCCCTGCCGAAGGGTGTCCGCATGATATTGTAGCCTGTCTCCTTCGTGTCCCACATGCAGAAGCCGTCATGGTGCTTGGTCGTGAAGATCATGTAGTCCATTCCGGAATCTCTGGCAAGCCTGCACCATGCGTCTGGATTGTATTTAGCGGGATTGAACTTGGCGACACGTCTGACATATTCCGCCTTCGGAATGCGTCTGCGCCACTGCACCTGCTCGTGCCAGCCGTCTACGGAATAAATCCCCCAATGGATAAACATCCCATAACGGTTCTCGAAAAACCAATCCCGGCCATCTCCGAAATGTTTCATATTAGTTATTGGTTATGTGTGAAAGAAAGCAAAATTCTTCCAAATGAATAACTCTGTGCCTTTGTGCCTCTGCCTGCCACGGCGTAGTTTCCATACGAAGCCGGGTGGTTACTTCTGGATTTCCTTGCTTAAGCGCATCGAACAGAATTTCGGGCCGCACATAGTACAGAAGGATTTGTCCTTGCCTTCCTTCTTCACAGACCTCTTCAGCGCCCGTTCGCGATATTCGCGCGCCCTCTCTGGATCAAGTGCAAGCTCGAACTGCTTCTCCCAGTCGAAGTCGGCGCGCGCCTTGCTGATGGCGTCATCCCGGCATCTGGCATGCGGCTTCTTCAGCGCGACATCTGCGGCATGCGCGGCGATCTTGTATGCTATCACGCCCCTCCTGACGTCCTCCACATCGGGAAGCCCGAGATGCTCCATCGGCGTCACATAGCAGAGCATCGACGCTCCGTTGAAGGCGCCGACGGCTCCGCCTATCGCACTTGTAATATGGTCGTATCCGGGAGCGCAGTCGGCGACAACGGGACCAAGTATGTAGAAAGGCGCACCTGCGCAGATCTTGTCTTCAACCTTCATGTTCATCTCAATCTGGTCCAGCGGGACATGACCGGGACCTTCGACCATCGCCTGCACTCCGGCCCTGCGGCAGCGTTTCACAAGCTCCCCGAGAGTTGCGAGTTCCGCAAACTGAGCCTTGTCGCTGGCGTCGGCAAGACATCCTGGACGCAGCCCGTCACCGAGCGAAAGTGTCACATCGTATTTCCGGCATATCGAGAGAAGCCTGTCGAAATGCTCGTAGAACGGATTTTCCTTCTTGTGGACGGTCATCCATTTTGCGAGAATCGCACCACCGCGGCTCACGATCTTCAGCATCCTCTTCATCGCCAGGGGGACATGGCCCCTGAGGAGTCCGGCATGGATCGTCATGTAGTCCACCCCCTGCTCCGCCTGCCGTTCAACAACCTCTAGAAGAAGTTCGATCGTCAGGTCCTCAGGCTTCTCGACAAGGCTTACCGCCTCATAGATTGGAACTGTCCCGACCGGTGCCTTGCTCATGCCTACGATCTTCCTGCGGATCTCGCAGATGTTCTCGCCGGTGCTGAGATCCATCACGGTGTCGGCACCATACTTCAAGGCCACCTTGAGTTTTGCAATTTCCTCGTTCAGGCAGCTGGACAACCCGGAATTGCCGATGTTGGCGTTGATCTTTGTCCGGAGGATCCTGCCGATGCCTACCGGTTCCAGGTTCCTGTGCCTGATGTTCGCCGGGATCACAATCCTTCCAGCGGCGACTTCCCTCCGTATCTGTTCCGGTTTGAGAAATTCGTTCCGGGCGACGCATTTCATTTCAGAACTAATCTCGCCCCTCTTCGCCCTGGCTATCTGAGTATTGATTTTCATTTTTGTGTGCTTAGTGTTTTTCGTGGTTGATATATTCTGTGTTTTCTGTGGTTAAAATATCTTCTCCAGTTCCTTTATCGTCTTCTCGGTGGATCCTTTGTGCGTGGCGATCTCGGCCTTCGCCCTTTCACCCATCTCCAGCCTGTGTTTCTCATCTGAAACAAGCCTGTCTATCGCATCTTCAAGCCTGTCGTCAGACTCCACTGCGAAAAGACCATGGACATCCTTGAGGACCTTGTGGACGAACCTGAAGTTCCTCATCTCGGGCCCGGTGATGATCGCTTTCCCAAGAATTGCCGGCTCGATTATGTTCTGCCCCTCGTCATGTCCGGCAAATCCCTTGCCGACAATCACAATATCTGATTTCGCCATTATTCCAAGCAGTTCGCCGGTGGTGTCCGCAAGCAGGCAGTCGACAGGCTTTTCAGGGACGGTCTTTTCCGAACGCCTGGAGAACGAAAGTCCAAGCTCGCGGAACTGGGCGGCTATCTCTGCGCCCCTCTCCGCATGGCGAGGCACCGAGATAAACCGCAGCATGGGATGCTTCTTCCTGAGACTGATGAATTTTCCGGCGATCAGCTTCTCCTCTCCGGGATGGGTGCTCGCTCCGAGCAGATAAATAAATTTCCCGTCTCCGAAATACTGCTTCAGATCGAAGTCAGGCATTTTCGCAGGCAGCTCCTGGTCGAACTTCATGTTGCCGAGGATCTGCACATTCAGATTTCCTGAAATGGCGTCGAGGCGAGTCTTGTCCT
>CAZDNQ010000484.1:3069-4082 GCA_964506605.1 uncultured Victivallis sp.
CTTGTCCTGCTCGGTCTGCGCGCATATGCAGTCCATCTGCCTGAGCATCGGCCCGAAAAACCACCTGAACGACTCATATCTACCGGCCGACCTGTCGGATATCCTCGCGTTGACAAGCGCGACCTTCGCACCGGACCTGCGAGCCTCGCCGACAATGTTCGGCCAGAGCTCGGTCTCTAATATCACAAGCATCGCAGGCTTTACAAAGTGGACGGCAAGCTTGACAAACAGTAAGAAATCAACAGGGGAGAAAATCACAACTGTCCCTTCCGGAGCCTTGGTGCAGGCGATCTCCTGTCCTGTCGTCGTAGTTGTCGAAAGCACGAAGTCCTGCGCGGGATTCCTGGCTTTCCATTTTCTTATGAAACTGACTGCGATCTGTGTTTCACCGACGCTGACGGCATGCACCCATACGGGTTTCTTCAGGGAGACGAGCTGCAGCTTCTTTTCATCGGAGAATATCCCGAATCTTTCGGCGTAGCCCTTCTTCTTCCCTCCCCTCCTCACCAGCTTGTAGACAAGTCCGGGCAGGAAGAAGAGCAGGACTATCGGGAAGAGCAGGTTGTATATGAATAACATAACCAAATCCAAATTAGATTAATTCCACGTCAGGCACTGCCTGACCATGGAGTGCGGTGATTTATCACCGCTTTGTTTCGCGAAATTCATTTCGCGGAAGTTATATGGACGGAATAAATTCCGTCATTAAAGGCGGTAATGAATTACCGCACTCCTTGTACCTCGTATTACTCGGTAAAAAAACAATTGTACTACTTCCCCTTCCCGCCCGACCTCAGCCAGGCCTCCACGAACTTGTCGAGATCGCCGTCGAGGACCGCCTGGGCGTTTCCTGTCTCGACATCCGTCCTGAGATCCTTCACCATCTGGTATGGATGCAGGACATATGAGCGGATCTGGGCTCCAAAACCCATCTCGCCCTTTTCACCGCTCAGCTTCTGGGCCTCCTTCTGGCGTTTCTGCTCCTCGCGCTCGTAGAGGCGGGCCTGCATCAT
>CAZDNQ010000485.1:0-4081 GCA_964506605.1 uncultured Victivallis sp.
TCACATATTTGGAATTGTTCGGCTGGTTCCAGAGGCGTTGGTTGTTGGTCTCGTTGTCGGTGAAGAGAAGCTCGGGGTTCCCCTCGCATGACATGAAATAGTCGCCAAGTACGGCATGGGATGCCCTGATGGCCCCGTTCCCATCCTGCTTAAGCACCGGCTTCGGACCTCCTTCATACCAGCCCCAGGTGTTGCGGAACCACAGTGTGGGAAGCACTTTCAGGCTGGCCTTTTCCGGGCCGCGGTTGTGGACAGTTATCTTGGCGAGCAGCTCTTCCGGCCCTTCCTTGGCGTATTCAACGAACACGTCGAAGTAGCGGTTGTCGTCGAAGATTCCCGTATCAAGAAGCTCATACTCCATCTCCTCGCGGGAACGTCCGCGGTTCTTTTCGATCAGTTCACCGTATGGATACTCGCGCTGCGGATACTTGTACAGGTACTTCATGTAGGAATGGGTAGGCGTGCTGTCGATGTAGAAATAATATTCCTTGACGTCCTCGCCGTGGTTGGCCTCGCTGTTCGTAAGGCCGAACATGCGTTCCTTGAGGATCGCGTCCTTGCCGTTCCACAAGGCCAGCGCGAAGCAGAGCTGCTGCTTGTCGTCGCTTATCCCGGCAAGTCCGTCCTCTCCCCAGCGGTATGCGCGTGACCGTGACTGGTCATGGGTGAAATAATTCCAGGCGTCGCCGTTGTCGCTGTAGTCCTCGCGGACTGTGCCCCACTGCCTTTCGCTGAGGTAAGGCCCCCACTTCTTCCATGGTATTCCAGATTCACGGGCTTCATTCAGGCGTTTCTGCTCCGCAACATCGGCGATTTTCTGTTCAGCCATGGCTATCCCCCCATATAATTATGAAGTTATGTTTTTTTAATATTATGCTTTTTTAAATATATAGAAGAATACCGATAAATTCAAACCTTGCTGCCATTAGGGTTTTCCCTATTTCGGAGAGGCGGCTGCAACCCTTTTTGAAAAGACTTCGGTCAGTATCGGTCCGCCGATGGCGGTAATGACTACCATGACAAGGACACCGCTCATGACATTCTGGTCGATAAGCCTGATCTTGCCGGAAGGATCCAGGGACTCGAAGGCTACAAGGGCCGCTGCGATGGTCGCGGCCACCTGCGGCATGCTCAGCGACCACATGTTCAGCCATTCGTCCCTGCTATACTTGAAGATTTTTCCGGTCAGCCATGCAGCCAGCAGCTTTGCGGAAATCAGACCGGCGGAAAGCAATACCACGAACAGGAAATGGGCCCTGAGCGATTCCCATATCTTGGGAAGGTCCAGGCTCAGTCCTATGGCCAGGAAGAAGGCCGGCACAAAAAGCGTCTTCCCGAGAACCTCAATGTTCTCATGTGTCTTGGTGCCGCGCAGGCAGCTGTTCACGGCAAGGCCGGCCATGAACGCGCCGACGATGCTCTCAAGATGGATCAGTTCCGCGAGGATTGCAGCCGTCATGACAACCATAAGAAGTATCAGCATCTGGATCTCCTGTTCCGGGCTGTAGTTCTTGAAATACCATCTTACGATCTTGCTGAGGCCGACAAGCACTATGAAGACATAAAGCCCTATCTGTATCACCTGCCAGGCGGTGTTCATCGGCTGGAATCCAATTGTGTGGATTGAAACGCAGATCGCAAGTATTATGAGGGAAAGAGTGTCGGTGAATATCGTCGCTCCTATGGTGACAACCACCGGCTCATTCTGCAGGAGCTTATACTTCTGGACGATTGGAAACCCAAGAAGGGTGTGAGACGCGAGAAGCGAACCTATTAGCGCTGCGGAGACAACCCCGTATCCGAAAGCCATTGCAAGGGCGAATCCCGCCATAAAAGGGCAGATGAAGGTCGCCATCCCGAAGAAAGATGTCCTGACCTTTGATTTCTTGAACAGCACCAGATCAATCTCCATTCCGGCGAAAAACAGCAGCAGCAGTTTGCCCAGCTCGGAAAATGTCTGTATTATCGGCCCCTCACCCCTTGCGAGCCCAAAGACGAATGGTCCGAAGAGGATGCCCGCGATTATGAGCCCGACCACATCGGGAAGCTTGAACCTGCGCGAGACCGCCGGAGCAAGCAGGAGGACCGTCATGCCTATCATGAATTTGACCAGCGGGGGGAATTTCTCAACGATCCCCTCCTTTGCCGGCTTAATCTCCGCCGCGTCGAGGATATTGCTCTTCGCGATGTACTCCTCTTTCCCCTTATCTGCGGCATCGCCAATTTCAGCGGACTGCTGGAGATCAAACCTGTCGAGGGGCCTGCCTGCAAGCAGGGGGATGGACTGGAATGCCAGAAGCACCGCAACTACGGCGAATATATTCCTGATTCTCAAAACACGTCTCATATCCATCAGCATGCAATCTTATTTTAGATTTTCCAGCGCTACCGACTCTTCCGGATAGATGTTGAAATACGTCCCCAGCCCCATCATGTCAAAACCCGCCTTGATCGTAGGGGAGACATTGCAGAAGGCCATTACCGCCTTCTTCTCCTTGGCCTTCTTGCCGGCGATGATGAAGGAACGGAAGAAGAGGCTGGACATCCTGGTCACATTCGAAATATTGACTATGACCTTGAGGGCCCCTGAATCAAAAGACTGGGTGAGGCTCCTGGTCATCTCCTCGGCCATGTTCGGATCAAGCAGCACAGTGTTCCTGATCCTCAGTATATTGACGTCCTTTCTCCTTTCCTCGATTATCATAAGTCCTTCAGCCATTTTCCCCTCCTGTTTTTTTTATTAGAATAAAATGATTGGCTCCATCGCTGTGAAAATATCTGATTCCGTCCGTGAACTTCCTCATGAGCTGGACGCCCATCCCGCCGGCCTTCCTCTGCTCTATCGGGACGTTGAAGTCGGGTTCGGGGTGCTTTGTGGGGTCGAACTTCCTCGCACGATCCACCAGTTCCACGGATACGCAGTCTTTCTCCCCGCTTATAATGATTTTAAGATCCCCTTCACTTCCAGCGTATCCATGCATGACAATATTGGTTATCGCCTCATCCAACGCCATCATGAGCTCCTGCCGGGCCGTCTCGGAGATATTGAATTTCTGCAGTGCCTGGTCGGAAAGCGCGCTCATCTCCTCGATGTTGCCGGCGACAGCCTTCTTTTCAATGACGCATCCGTTCATGTTCTTAAATGCAGTTATGGTTTGACATCATCATCCGAATGAACGCCCCGTCCTGCAACTGGAATTCTCCAATGGCGAAGGACGCAAAGCCCTGCAAAAGTGAAATTAATCTTCTATATCCGTAAAGTCAAGGCGGAAGATTTGCATCATCCACGGGACGGCAGCCAACCGGATCCAAGACCTGTCAGCCAAACACCACTTCGAGGAAGGTCACATCGTCATCGAAACGGATCCTGTCCGAATATGTGAGCAGCTCATTGGCGACAGCGTTGAAATCAATGTCCTTTGCAGGATAGCCTTCCTTCGCGAGGATTTCCCGCAGACCCTGGGTATCAAGCATCTTCTGCCGCGCATTGAAGATCTCTATGGCGCCGTCGGTGAAGACCAGGAGCTTGTCGCCGCTTCCGAACCGGGTGCTTGTCTCATTGTACACGGCATCTTCAAGTATTCCGAAGAGCATTCCACCGGCATCTATGTTCTCAACTGTCCCGTCCCTGTGGAAAAGCAGAGGCCTCGGACATCCCGCGCCGACAGTTGTTATCAAGTTCCTCTCCATGTCGATCTGGCCGCATGTCGCAGCCACGAAATGGCTCTTTTCGCCGACGAGTTCATGGAGGCGGTTGGAAATAAGAGTTGCGAGCTTCGCCGGCGAGCCGGCCTTTTCAGCGAACTCCTTCCACAGCAGGTTGAGATACATCGTAAAAAGCCCGGCAGACACGCCATGTCCTGCGACATCCGCAATCATGAACCTGTATGTGTTTTCACCGGTCCTGCTGACCGCGTAGAAATCACCGCCTATGATATCATTTGAAAGACAGTGCGGATTGAACCTTATACGTTTGTCTGGAGGGGGGATCTGCTCCAGCATGTCCCGCTGGATCTGGGAGGCGCGCCGGATGTCGTCGTATTCCTCGCTCAGATCGTAGAAAGTCTCAATGCCGCCCACC
>CAZDNQ010000486.1:0-4080 GCA_964506605.1 uncultured Victivallis sp.
GTGGACATGGAGGCCGAACTTTCAGCCATCGACACCGCCGGACAGGAAAAGGTGAGTGTGATCACGAGGAAGGCCGAGTTCTTCTATAAAATGGACAAGGAAGTTGAGAAAGGTCTCCGTTGCAGGCTGGATCTCGCCGGTATAACAGGCCTGAAATATGTGGACATGAACTATTTTGATCCTGCAAAATGCCCCGTCCCCGACATTATCCCTCCAAAAGGGGTGAGATACATCCCTTCCACCCCTTCGTTCCTCAGGGGATTGAGCACGAACATCACGACTGCTCTTGCGAGGATCGCAAATATCGATTTCGACGAAATATCCAAGGAACTTCTGAGCTCCCTCAAATCGATTAGGACGGTGCTAAACGATCCGAAGGTCAATTCCGTGATACAGAAGATGGACAGCATCAGCACCCAGATAGAGACCGCAAGCACTAACGTCAACAAGGTGTTCACGGAATCCACACTCAAGGACATGAAGGATGACTTCAAGAAAAGCCTGGCTTCGATAAACGATCTTTCCAGGACACTGCAGAAACAGGTTGAAGATGCGAAGCTCGCTGAGACAACCTCGACGGCGAGGGGCACCCTGGATGACGCCAAGAAGGCTGTCAGATCGTTCAACGACGTCAGCGCTGAGCTTTCAGACACGCTCAAGAAGCTTGACGACGCCCTGGATTCCTTTTCGGAGCTTGTCAGCAACATAGACGAGGATCCGAGCTCAATAATCAGGGGTAAGCAGAAAAAACCCGTCGAATTTTAAAATAGATGCGTCCTTCAGGATGTATCATTCTTGAAACCAATCTATCAATGGAAAATAAAAACAGGTGAAAAATGAGTTCAAGTCTCTTTGACAAGCGCCTCTCGGAAATCGTCAAAAACCACAGGAAGATCCTCTCGAAGAAGAACAGCGTCAACAAAAACTGGAACAACGGCTGGTTCAAGAGATATGTAAACCCGGTTGTCACCCGCGAGCATGTCCCGCTCCACTGGCGCTATGATCTCGACCCGAAGACCAATCCCTATCTCCTTGAGAGGCTTGGAATAAACGCCGTGTTGAATCCCGGCGCGATCGAACTGGACGGCAAGATCTATCTCATATGCCGCGTCGAAGGTTTCGACCGCAAATCCTTCTTCGCCGTAGCTGAAAGCAAGAACGGAATAGACGGATTCAAATTCTTTGACTACCCCTGCGTGATCCCGGAGACGGACAACCCGGACACAAACGTCTATGACATGCGCCTGACAAAGCATGAGGACGGCTGGATATACGGAACTTTCTGCTCCGAGAGGAAGGATCCTGCCGCCCCGCCCGGAGACTGCTCAAGCGCGGTCGCACAAGGAGGTATCGTCAGGACGAAGGATCTCAGGAAATGGGAGAGACTTCCCGACCTGAAATCAAAATCCGCACAGCAGAGGAATGTCGTTCTTCATCCTGAGTTCGTCGACGGAAAATATGCATTCTACACACGGCCCCAGGACAGCTTCATCGAGGCCGGAAAGGGAGGAGGTGTCGGCTGGGCTCTTTCCGACAAGATAGTAGGGGCATCGGTCGGAGAGGAGAAGATTGTCGATCCGAAAGTCTACCATACCATCAAGGAATCGAAGAACGGAGCAGGTGCGGTTCCCTTCAAGACGAAGGAGGGATGGCTGCATGTCGCCCATGGCGTCAGGAACACCGCTGCCGGACTTAGATACGTGCTCTACGCCTTCCTCTGCGATCTGGAGCATCCTGAGAAGGTCATACGCCGCCCGGGCGGATATTTTATCGCGCCCATGGGCAAGGAAAGAGTTGGAGATGTTTCGAACGTCACTTTCTGCAACGGCGCGATCATGAAGAAAAACGGAGATATCCTCATCTATTACGCGTCTTCCGACACGAGAGTCCATGTTGCGACCACGAACGTCGACATACTCCTCGACTATGTCAAGAACACGCCTGAAGACGGACTCAGATCCGCGGCGAACGTCAAACAGCGCTGCAGCCTGATCAAGAAGAACCTTGAGCTGGTCGGGAAGAATAAAGCTGTCAGGCAGGCAATTGGATGAAAGGTATGTTGGGCTTTAGCCCGACATATCTTAATTCGATTTCTATTGGATTAAATTCTATTATCCGTGGATTGTCTCTCACTCTTCTTGCCATATAAATAAATTGGAGTGGATATGAAGAAAAAATATATTATAATCATTATAATATTATTCCTATTAAATAATCTAACTTGGATATCTTATCATCTATGGAATAATCTTTCTTGGAATATCCAATATACATCCTCTGTTGATTATGCTTCTGAACTGGCATTTGCCTTAGGTTATGACTGTGCAAAGAATAAAAAATGGTCTGATGAAGCTGCTTCCTCAAGTCGATTGGTAAGAATTAAAACTGACCAAAATATGGATATTTGGAATTTACCAACAAACCGAGGATACATCCTGAAAATTCAGAAGGAGACAAATGGTATGATAGCAAATGTATTTGTTGAAAAAAGGTAATTCACAATGAAAACCAGAAATTTCTCCTCCACCTACTGCAATCCCATCCCTCTTCCTGATTATCCAAGGGGAAGGATGTGCCGTCCGGAACATGATTCCGGATCCGGCTGGCTGAACAACGGCAAGTGGCACGATTTCCGCGAGACCGCCGATCCGAGTGTGCTCTACCATGACAACAAGTGGTATCTGTATCCTTCCGCCGGAATGGCATGGGTCAGCGAGGATTTCACTACATGGAAACATGTGAAGATGAACCTCTACGACATCGGTTACGCCCCGACCATCATGAAGCACCGCGGACGCTTCTATCTCAACGCCTCTGATTCAAACAGATCTATGATGTATGTGTCCGATAATCCGCTGGGGCCTTGGAAAGAAGTCGGTCCTGTGACTGGTATTGACGGCAAGATTCCGGGCGGTTACTGGGATCCGATGTTCTTCTCCGACGACGATGGGAGAGTATATCTCTACTACGGGTGCGGCGCGCCGGCGATACGCGGTCTTGAAATGGATCCGGAAAGGCCGAACATGGCAATATCTGAGACTAAAAAGCTTTTCGCCTACAATCCTGATCATGAATGGGAGCACTTTGGCGAATTCAACGAGGATCCGTCGCAGTGCTGGGTCGAAGGCCCGTGGATGTTCAAGAACAAGGACACATATTATCTGACCTATTGCGCTCCTGGAACTCAGTTCGCCACCTACGGAATGGGTTGCTATGTCTCAAAATCACCCATGGGTCCTTTCAAATATCAGAAACTCAATCCAATACTCCGCAGGACCGAAGGGCTTGTCAAAGGTCCGGGACATGGCTGTATTGTACGCGGCCCGAAAAATACCATCTGGGCGTTCTACACCTGTCTCCGCTGCTACCACCATGTCTTTGAAAGAAGGATAGGGTTTGATCCGGCCGGTTTTGATTCTGAAGGGAACCTGTTTGTCCATACGGCAACAGATATCCCGCAGTGGGCGCCAGGAGTAGTGCGAAATCCGCAGAATGAAAATGATGCCGGGCTCAAACCGGTCTCGATAAACAAACCTGTAAAGGCATCCAGTGAAGCCCCTGGCAGAATGTCCTCATATGCAAACGACTATTCGATGAGGACCTGGTGGGAGGCCGGCAGGAAGGATTCAAAGCCCTGGCTCGAGATCGGGCTCGGTGCGAAATTCGCAATTTCCTCGCTGAGGATCATCTGGGCAGAGCCGAACCTCAACTACAGGAAGGCTCCGCCAGGACCTTTCAAATTCAAGGTCGAATACAAGGAGACTGATGACGGGAAATGGAAGATGCTCGTGGACAAGTCCAGGAATTCGGTCGACATTCATATCGATTATATTACGTTCAGTACAAGGAAGGCTATTTCCGTCAAACTTACCGTTCTCGGATCTCCGGAGAACATAGGCATCGGCGTCGTGGACTTTTCAGTATTCGGGACCGGCGAAATGCCTCCGCCTGGAAAATACGGATAAATAAACAGACAGGATAACCCGCCTTCGTTCGACTACGGCGAGGCAGGCAGGATTTTCAGGATAAAAAAACGTTTTATCATGTCAATCCAGTAATCCTGTCAAATAATTTAAAGGA
>CAZDNQ010000487.1:0-4046 GCA_964506605.1 uncultured Victivallis sp.
AAGAACAAGATCTACATCGGGGATGTGCCCGTGAGCGCGATAGCTGAAAAGTACGGCACGCCGACCTACGTCTATGACGAGAACAAGATCAGGGAGAACTACCGCAGGGCGCTGAATGCGTTCTCGAAATACTATCCCGATTTCAGGTTCTTCTACGCCGTGAAGGCCTGCAACAATCCGGCGATCGTCAACATACTGCGCCAGGAAGGCGCGGGAATCGATGCGGCCAGCGTGAACGAGATCCTGCTTGCGAAGAGCGTCGGACTCAGCGGCGAGAACGTGATGTTCAGCGGGAATTTCCTGTCGGACGACGACATAAGGCGCGGACTCAAGAGCGGGGTGATCTTCAATCTCGACGATCCTTCGATACTGCCGCGCGTCCTGAAATTCGGAAAGCCGAAGATACTTTCGTTCCGCGTCAATCCCGGATACGGGAAGAGCAACGTCGGCGAGTTCGTGACGAACGCCGGGCCGAACGCCAAGTTCGGGGTGCATCCCGACCAGGTGATGGAGGCATACCGTGCCGCGAAGAAGGCCGGGATAAAGAGGTTCGGCGCCCACATGATGCCCGGTTCCTGCATAACCGAGCCAGAATATTTCTCGTTCATCACCAACCTGATGATGGACATTATCGGCAAGGTCGGCAGGGAGCTTAAGATACATTTTGAATTCATAGATCTCGGAGGTGGACTCGGGATACCGTACCGTCCTGGAGAACAGGGATTGGATATCGAAGAGGCCGCAAAGCAGGTCGCGACCGCGTTCAGGTCCAAAGTAAAGGAATATGGACTTCGTCCGCCGCGCCTTATGATGGAGCCTGCGAGATATTTCGTCGGCAACGCGGCCTGGATCGTGGGCAAGGTACATGCAATAAAGAAATCCTACAAGAAGATCATCGGGACCGACATCGGGATGAACACCCTTGCTCGCCCCGCCATGTACGGCGCCTACCACCACATCTACGTCGATGGCAAGGAGAATGCGAAGAGGGAGAAGGTCGGGCTCTGCGGACAGCTCTGCGAGAACACCGACTTCTGGGTGAAGGAGCGCGAGCTTCCCGCGAACATCAGGGAAGGTGACGTCGTAGTCGTCGAGAATGCCGGGGCGTACGGCTTTGCGATGAGCTACCAGTACAACGGGCGCCTGCGTCCGGCGGAAGTCCTTGTGAACGGAAAGAAGCACTGCCTTATCAGGAGCCGCGAACAGTTCGAGGACATGATCCGGAACACGACCGTGCCGGCATATCTGAAGAAGTAACTGGGAATACCTGTCGGAAAACGGGCATCCTCTGGAATTTGTCAGGCTTGTAGTTAAGCCATTATTGGCTGTGTTTTTGATATTGATGCACACGCAAAAATGCGTTAACTACAAACAAATCAAAATCCCATTGCAGGGAGAGAGTTTCCAATGGATCACTCGATATTCGAATATTCCCAGCTCTTCATCCTGGTATTTCTTGCCGGGTTCATAGACTCCATCGCGGGGGGAGGCGGGCTCATACAGATACCCGCGCTGATCTTCTTCGCGCCGCAGGCTCCTCTTGCGATGATCCTTGGTACGAACAAGGTCTCATCCGTCTTCGGCACGGCGTTTGCGATGGTGCAATATGCAAGGAAGACCGCAGTCGACTGGAAGGCTGTCATGCCCGGCGCCATTTCCGCGTTTATCCTTTCGTTCATAGGGGCGAAGGCGGTCACGCTGATCAGCAATGACTTCCTCAAACCGCTTGTCCTCGTGCTGCTTGTCGTCATGGCGATCTACACTTTCATTAACAAGGATTTCGGTTCGGTCGCGCGGCACAGGCTCGGACATGGGCGGCAGATGGCATACGGGCTGGTACTGGGAGGGGCGATAGGTTTGTACGACGGATTTTTCGGTCCGGGCACCGGCAGCTTCCTGATGTTCATGTTCATTTCGATATACGGCTATGACTTCCTGCACGCCTCGGCGGCGTCGAAGATCATAAATGTCGCCACCAACATTGCGGCAATCATATTCTTCGGGATCGCAGGCTGCGTATATTGGAAGCTGGGCCTTGTGATGGCGGTGTTCAACGTCGCGGGATCCTATGCCGGATCGAAAATGGCGATCGACAAGGGGAACAAGTTCATAAGGATTGTATTCCTCGTGGTGCTCGCCGCGATCATCGCAAGGCTGGCATATGTCTCATATGTGAAATGAAACTGGTAACTGGAAACTCGTAACTGGGAAAATTGAATTTCCAGAATCGTGCATAATAAGGGGCGCGGCCATCCTTTCCGGCGATAAAGAGTGTAGGACAGCCGTCTCGGCTGTCAGTAAGGGAAACAGGCGAGACGCCTGTTCTACATTGAATACATCAAAGCCTGATGCATCGCCCTTAATCGGTGTTTTTCCGCATTTCCGCTTGATGTTCCGCATGTTACGATTAAATTACGCGACAAGTATTAATCTGGGAAATTTATATAACTTTGGGAACTGAAGGGGATCTCTGATGATTTATCAAAAACTATCCAGGATGTTTTCTACTGATATCGGAATAGACTTGGGGACGGCTACATGCCTAGTCTTTGTGCGCGACAAGGGGATCGTGCTCTGCGAACCGTCGGTCGTGGCGATAATGGAAGGGACGAAGGAAGTCCTGGCCGTCGGCAGCGAGGCCAAGAGGATGTTAGGACGTACTCCCGGCAACATCCGCGCAATCCGCCCGATGAAGGACGGCGTCATCGCCGATTTCGAGATCACCGAGGAGATGCTCAGGTATTTCATCCAGAAGGCGCGCCAGTATGTGCCGAAGCGCAGGAGGATACTCTCCCCGCATGTGCTCATCGCGGTCCCGTCGGGGATAACCGAAGTTGAGACCAGGGCCGTGAAGGACAGCGCGCAGAGGGCCGGAGCAGGAGATATTTATCTCATAGAAGAGCCGATGGCGGCAGCCATCGGAGTAGGTCTTCCGGTCGCGGAACCTTCAGGAAGCATGGTCGTCGACATCGGCGGCGGTACTACTGAAGTCGCAATCATATCGCTTTCAGGAATTGTAGAATCCAGGAGCGTCCGCGTCGCAGGCGACGAGATGGACGCCGCGATAAGCCAGCACATGAAGCGCGTCTACAACCTGATGATCGGTGAGAGGACCGCTGAAGACATCAAGATCAAGATCGGCAGCGCATATCCGCTCTCCGAGGAGTCTGTGATGGAAGTGAAGGGACGTGATCTCATTTCAGGTCTTCCCAAGACAATCAAAATAACTTCCCAGGAAGTCAGGGCGGCCCTCCAGGAACCTCTCACGAGCATCGTCGAGGCTGTCAGGGTGACGCTTGAGAGATGTCCTCCCGAACTTGCGGCCGACCTCATCGACCGCGGTATAATGCTTGCAGGCGGAAGCTCGCAGCTGAGGGGTCTCGACAGGCTGATCTCAGAGGAGACAGGTCTTCCGGTGTTTGTTTCCGAGGAGCCGGCGAAGGCTGTCGCGAACGGCACAGGCGTGGTCCTGCAGGAGCTTGAGAGCATGACCAGGGCGCTTGCGGTTTCGGCATCGCGCTACCGCTCGAACTGAAGACTGTTCCAGTTCTGAAAACATATTACTCCGGCGTCAAATGAAAATCTGGCGTTATATATTCCTTCTGTCTGTTTTCGCCGCACTGCCGTTGTTTTCCCAGCAGGCGGATGAGAAGGTGCGCGTCATCGGTCCGGACGATCTCATAACGCTTTCAGGACTCCGGGAGATGATTGAATCCACGGCCGGCCTCAGTGCCGCAGGCATGAGGAAATATTCCGGCAGGCTCACCGAAAAGGCGGCCGGGAAATATTCGAGGACGATTGACAGTTCATACGGCAAAGACAAGATATTCTCAACCTTCAAGAGATCCTTCACTGAAAAGATAAAGGCCCAGGACGTTCCGGAAATTGAAAAATGGCTGTCGAGCCCGCTGGGCATGAAGATCACCGGGATAGAAAAAAAATCCCTCACTCCTGAAGGCGCGAAAGGATTCGAGGAGTTCGTCCCGAAAGCCCTGGCGCTCGGTGAAAAGAGGAAGGAGCTTGTCAGGGAGTTTTTGAAGGAGACG
>CAZDNQ010000488.1:0-4046 GCA_964506605.1 uncultured Victivallis sp.
GCTTGAGAACGCCGGCACCGGAATTCCGATCTGTACTGCAGTTGCGATGACCCTTCTCCAGGAGTCCTGGCAGTCGTCGATGACTTTAGTGAAGAACGGATCAAGCAGGAGATTCTCAAGCTTCGGATTCTTGTCGAATGCCGCCTTGATGTCGCCGAGGAACTTTGCACGGATGATGCATCCACCCCTCCACATAAGGGCGATTTCGCCGTACTTCAGCTCCCATTTGTATTCCGCTGCCGCCAGCTTCATCATCTGGTAGCCCTGCGCATACGAACAGATCTTCGAGGCGTAGAGGGCCTTCCTGATGTCCTCGATCATCTGCTTCTTGTCGCCGGAATGCTTGAATTTAGACGCAGGCCCGTGGAGAACCTTGCTTGCTGCAACACGCTCGTCCTTGATCGCCGACACGCACCTGGCGAACACGGCCTCAGCGATCGTCGGAGCAGGGGATCCCAGATCAAGCGCGGCCTGGCTGGTCCATTTCCCCGTGCCCTTCTGGCCTGCGGTGTCGAGGATTATGTCGATGATGTATTTGCCGGTCTCGGGATCCTTCCTCTTCAGGATGTCCCTGGAAATCTCAATCAGGTAGCTGTCAAGATCCCCCTTGTTCCATTCCGTGAACACGTCATGCATCTCCTCGGCGGACATTGAGAGGATGTTCTTCATGAGGAAATATGCCTCGGAGATCATCTGCATGTCGCCGTATTCGATGCCATTGTGGACCATCTTTACAAAGTGTCCGGCACCGTCGTTCCCTACCCATTCGCAGCACGGGCTGCCATCTGAGACTTTCGCAGATATCGACTGGAAGATCGGTTTCACATGCCTCCAGGCTTCCGGATTTCCTCCAGGCATTATGGACGGACCCCTGAGAGCCCCTTCCTCGCCGCCGGAAACGCCTGTGCCGATGTAGAGGAGACCCTTCTCGGCAAGATACTTCGTCCTGCGGATCGTGTCCGGGAAATGGCTGTTTCCACCGTCGATCACGATATCGCCCTTCTCAAGGTGGGGGATGACAAGTTCGATGAAGTCGTCGACAGGCTTTCCAGCCTTGACCATCAGCATCACCTTGCGGGGTTTCGCCAGATTCTTTGAGAGCTCCTCAAGACTGTGGCATCCGATGAATTTCTTGCCCTTGCCGCGGGCGTTCATGAAGTCATCGACTTTGCTCACCGTGCGGTTGAACACCGCCACAGTGAACCCCTTGCTCTCCATGTTCAGCACGAGGTTCTCTCCCATCACCGCCAGCCCGACCAGACCGATGTCCGCCAGTTTCTTCGCTTCTGCCTTTGCTTTCGCCATCTTCATATCTCCTTAAGTTAAATTAGTTAGTTTTTATCTTTAATGTTGCCTATGTCATCCTCAAAAGTATGGTGGGTTTTAACCCGCCATTTTATTTAAGATTTGTCGGGCTAAAGCCCAACTTACTATTATTGAAAAATTACTGCCATAAAGTTAAAAAATTATAAAGCCCAAATCTTTCAATACAGTCAGATGTCCTGGGGGAATATCCTTAGGATCTATTTCAAAAACTCCGAACTCGCGCCTCAGTGGATATTCCTCCCTCTGCTTTTCAAACGTTTCCGGAGAAGCCCTCAGCCTCCTGTCGTCACCCCTTATATCATACGAAAAATTAATCGCTTCCAGCAGGATCTGCTCTTTTGTCTTTCCATTGCAGTCGATCCTGATCATGGTGTCCGCTGGCTTGGGAACTTCCTTCGGATACCAGCTTTCCAGCTGTTTGATGCCGAAGAATTTCGCCAGAGCCTGTACGCTCATCGATGTGCCGTTCGACTTGCCGTCGGTCGAATATCCGGCGATGTGTGGAGTTGCGAATTTCACAAGTTTCAGCAGCTCCTGGTCGATGTCAGGCTCATTCTCCCAGACGTCAATGACCGCGCAGATCTTCGGATTGGCTGTCAGGAACCTTTTCAAGGCGCCGGTTTCGACAACCTCTCCCCTCGAACTGTTGATGAAGATCCTGCATTTCCTGAGAGCTCCAAAGAAGCCGTCATTGCAGACATGGAACGTCTTGTCGGCCCCATCTGCGCTAAGAGGGACATGGAACGTGATAATGTCAGCCTCGTCCATGATTCTTTTCATTGAGACGAAGCTTGCTTCGCCTTCTTTCCTGGCCCGCGGCGGGTCGTTGAGAAGGACTTTCATCCCGACGGCCTCTGCGAACTTCGCAACCTTCGAACCTACGTTCCCGACGCCGACAATGCCGATGGTCATGTCTGACAGGGCAAGCTTCTTCTCTACAGCCAGGTTCAGTACCGCCGACACGACATATTGGGCGACTGACGCCGAATTGCATCCGGCCGCGTTCGTCCAGTAGATGCCGTTTGACTCGCAGTATCCGGCATCGATATGGTCGAAGCCGATCGTCGCCGTGGCTACAAACTTCACCTTTGTCCCTTCAAGCAGAGCCCTGTTGCATTTCGTCCTGGTACGGACGATCAGCGCGTTTGCGTCGGCCAGATCCGCCTTTGCGATCTTCGCACCGGGCAGATAGACGACCTCCGCATAGGGTTCCAACACCCCTTTCAGAAACGGTATTTTATTGTCTGCTACTATTTTCATAATTTAACCACAGAGTCACAAAGACACAGAGATCTTATAGTACTAATCTTTTTATACCTTTTTTAATAACAGGGGAATTGAAGTTAATCAACAGCCCGACACGGATATTTGTTAATTTCAAATAAGTTAAAACTTGAGCGTCAAACACCGGATTCATGTCATCAACGGCTTTTATTTCAACAATTACTTTTCCTTCAACCAACATATCGAGGCGGAATCCAGCATCAAATCTTATATTGTCATAGACAACAGGGACATTCACCTGACGTTTTACTTTAAATCCGGCCTTTTCCAATTCATGGCACAGGCAAATCTCATAGACTGATTCCAGCAGTCCAGGTCCTAATGACTGATGAACTTTGAATGCCGCATCTATAACGGCTTTAGAAACCTCATTTGTATCATCAGGTATTGGCTTGAATTGATTTTCCATATTTAAAGACCCTCTGTGTCTCTGTGCCTCTGTGGTTGAATCAATCCTTCCATGGAGGGGTCGAGGGCAGCGCCTTCTCAAGAGCTGCCAGCAGGCTCTTCTGGTATTCACCGGCAAACGTCCCGTTGAAGAATTTCGTTATCCCTTCATCCGCCAGCTGGCTCCATGAAGCCTCCTCGTGTCCGGGTATGATCGGGAAGAATAGGGCCTTGCTGCCTTCCGCCGCCTTCAGATCGCCGTATGCGTCACCGACCATGAGGACCTTGTCCGCGGCATATCCCTTGTTGATGGTGGCGAACATGAGATGCTCGGTCTTAGTCCCGTGCTCCTGTCCGGCTATGCACTTGAGATAGTGGTCGATCTTGTTCTCCTCCCATTCGCGCTTCAGCGCCTCGAGAGGCGTCTGCGAAACCACTATCATGTCGGCCTTGATCTTGCCCTCGTCGAGCACCTTCTTCACTCCGGGGAACGGAGGGCAGCCGTAGACCATGTCCTCTATCCTCTTGTTCACTTCCTTGCTCCAGGCGAGCAGCATTTCGAGCTCCTTGTCACCGGACGCCTTCACCTTCGCCTCGAGCGTGGGATTTCCGAGCTTCGTCTCCTCCTTGAGCCACACGTCAAGGGCCTTCATCTCGGGGACCTGGATCCCGCGGTCCTTGAACACCTTGCGCTTGCGCATGAGGGCGAGGGCCTTCTGCACCGCGATGAACCTGTTGCATCCGCGGTCCTTGCTGTAGAGGTTCACGAACTCCCAGACCTCGCGTGCGTACTTGCTCGCCGCCTGCATCCTGAAATGCTTGATGAACGCCGGACAGAAGCATTCCTTCTGCTTGATTTCCATAGTGTCGAAAACGCAGCCGTCGCTGTCGAATCCGATAAAAAATTCATTCTGCTTAGGCAGGTTCTTCAACTGTGCAACATAATCCATTTGTTATTTCCTTTACAGTTTAAAAGGCACACAGGCACATAGGCACTGAGGCACAAAGTAAAATTCTAGATTAATCGTTTATATTTTAATCCGAAGTTA
>CAZDNQ010000489.1:0-4030 GCA_964506605.1 uncultured Victivallis sp.
ATGTTAGTCCCGTGATTGGATTCCTCGCCTGCAGGGCAATGTTAGGGATCCCTGTGACGCCTGATCCGTCAACAACCTTGCCTATGAAATTTGCTGTATACGGCACCTGGAGATTGTTCGCCGGAACCGAGGTCAGGACTATGTCTGCCACGGAATAGCAGGTGACTGTCAAGGTCACGTTGGAATAGCCGGTGGTGCCATATAGCAGGAAATACCAGGTGCCAGGAGCCGGATTGCTTACAGTCATAATTTCAGTCCCAGCCAGAAGGTTCTCAACTCCTTTTGCTCCATAGGACGCCTTTGTCGGGTAGTATGCGAACTTCGCAAGGAGATCGCAGTCGTTGGTCCCGACGGGGCTGCCTCCTAGATTTGCCACCATCCTTGTAGTTCCCGGAGGAACATCAATTGAAAAATACTTGCTTTTCCCTATTGTGTCCGCCTGTGCGTCAGTCGCTTTGCCATCAACAAGGGCCGTATCCGAATAGCTGTTTCCTGCTGCTAGCGCCTGGCCCACGATTGATGAGCTGTAATTGCTCACGTATGTCCCATATTTGGCAGTTACCTTGTATGAGTGAGGATCGTTGTCTCCCGGTGTGTCAGAGAACATTGTCCCTTCGGTATTGCTTCCGGCGATGAGAATATTGTCCCGGAAGACGTCATAGCTCGTTGCTCCAGGTACTGCAGACCAGGTTATGACAACAATCGTGGAATACACCCCTTTGGTGGCGGTAATGGTGGCCGGCCCTTTCCTTGAGAGGTTTCCAGCATTGAACTTGCTGATTGGACTGGTGCCGTTCTCGTTCTTTGCGATGATCCAGTAATAATAGAGTTTCGGGTTCCCGGCAAGAGGATCGAGGTTGTCGCCTAGGTCGTCATAGAACAGGGCGGTGGTCTCAGTTTTCAGGTCAGTGACGAGGTTAGGAGAGGCTGTGGTTTCGGTACGGTACACCAGATACGATGTGGCTCCTGCTACCTTGGCCCATTTGACGTTTATCTTGTCGAAGTACGTGCCATCGGATGCCGTTGGAGCGGCCGGGGCGACAAGCGGGACCTTCATGAGGAAGCCTGAGTTGCTGGCGGTAGGCTTGCTGGTGCCGGATGCATTCTTGGCGGTCACGAAATAGTAGAACGGAGTTCCAGCGGTTTGACTCATAACTTCAGAGGATATGTCCTCCCAGACGTTGTCGGGGATTTCAGCGATCTTGTCACCTGCCGCCGGTGCGAGCTTGGTGGTGTTCCTGAAGACCTCATAGCTTGTAGCTCCTGGCACAGGTTTCCAGCTTACCACGATCCTGTCGTCGAACAGCCCGTCGCTTGCTGCAAGCCCGGCAGGTATTGCTGGCGCAATACTGAAGTATTTCGCCACAAGTGAAACTCCGGAATAGGCGGTCTTGCCCAGGAGATGAATCACCCATGTTCCCCCTGCAGGATTGACAATCTGTATGGTTTCGGCAGTAGAGGAGCTTATTGAATAGTATGTCGGCGCTCCGCCGTCAAGTCCGGCATCAATGTCGCAGTCACCGGTTCCACCTGTGACTTTAATCTCCAAAAGCTTCTGGTTTGCTGGAACATTTACCAGCTTGAACGTCTGATATGATCCTGCAGTACCGAGAAGGCCTGTCTTTGCAGTCCCATTTGCAAGTACCGTGAAAGTTCCGTTGCTCTGGGTGGCATGTTTGGAACCGCTGTAGTCTCCTTCGTCAGTGTTGTTGTTCTGGACATCTTTAGTAACAGCCCTTACCCAGTAATAGAAGTCATAGTTCGCTGTGCCGGTTGAGAACTGGTCGATATACCTCGTCGGAGTAGGATCCGTGGTCTTAACTTCTCCTATTTTTGAAGCGGTCTCTATATCGTCCTGGGTGGAACGGAAGATTTCATATGCGTCAGGAGTACCAGATGCAGCTGTCCAGTCGAGTTGGACCTTGTCCGCCTGGGGTGTGGCTGTAAAATTACCTGGGGTGCCCAGGGCGGGATCTCCGATATAAATGTCAAGTTCGACAGGATTGTAGGATGCATAGGCATACAGCATTATATACCATGTGCCTTCTGGAGGGTCGAAAATCCTGATCTTCTCCTCTGAACCTGCCGTGGTTGAACGCTTGTCATACATTGAAAGAGTAGGGGCTGCGGCGAAACGCAGGTAAAGATCGCAGTCGCCATTGCCTGTGGTAGAGACTTCGAGGAGCTTCTGATCTGCAGGTACAGCAAATTTATATATCTTGATACCTCCCGGGGAAAGATCAAATATTCCCGATTCCGGCGTTCCCGGAGTCGCAACTGTCGCAGCACCAGCGATGAAATTAGCGGTCACTGTGGAGATGGCGCCGTCACCTGTCGGGAATGTCACGTTGGTAGTAGGATCTTCCGTATCATCAATTGTAGCGGTTCCTTTGACGGACCATCCTGCGAAGCTGTTTCCGCCGCCGGGGGTTGCGGTTATTGCTATCGGGGTCACCGTCAGTTCAGTATTGTCGCCCAGGGCAGGGGTTACGGAACCGTTGCCTGCCACCGACATCTTCAAGGTCGCGGTATCGTGTGCGAAATTCGCAGTGACTACTGCGCTTCCGGAAAATGAGATTGATGTAGATGCGGAATTTACGTCGGTAAATGTCACCGGGCCTCCGACACTTGTCCAATTTGCAAAATGGTAGTCGGCGTCTGGAGTGGCTGTTATGTTGGCGGTGGTGTTGCCAGAGACCTGAACAGGAACCGTGTTGGCAGCTGTTCCATTCCCGTCGTCCGCCATCGTCAGCGTGAAATCATTGTCAATGATCGTGAATACAACAGCATTCCTGGCTCCGAGTGCGGCGCCGCTGGCATTGCTCAACGTAATGTCGAAGGTCTCATCCCCTTCGACGAGAGCATCGTTCAACACCGTGATTATTATGGATTTTGTGGCTGAGTTTCCGGCTGCCCAGGTAAATGTTCCCGAATATGAAGTCGCGCTGTAGTCTACGTCATGGGTTGCAGAAAGGTCATTGATGCTGATTGTGTAGTCCACGCTTGCAGCCCCATCGCTGCCTTCGGAACGTGTAATCTGGACGACCTTTGTGCTGGTGTATTCGTTGCAGGAATAAGATGCCGCACCGAACTGGACCACGCCAGGAGCGTTGCCATAGCCATTTACAGTAAATGTGAAAGGACTGGACGTATTGTCACCATCATGGGCTATGCTGATTGTTGCCGTCTTGCTGCCTGAGGATGTCGGAGAGAATTTCACATCAAAAGTCTGGGTTCCGCCTGCCGCCACAGTTCCTGAGGCAGGCTGGGCGGAGATGGAGAACTCACTTGAGCCCGATATGGATACTTTCGGGGTTCCGGTCAGACTCAGATCAAGAACACCTGTATTGCTGATCGTGAAAGTGTGAGTATGTGACTGGCCGGCTCCGATTGATCTGAAATCAGTATCATCGGAAGTAGCTGGGGAAGTGTCTCCGTTTGGTATTGAGACGCTGTTGCCTTTGACGACTATTTTCGGTGCGGGGAGATCTACAATCACGGTTGCCGGCTGCGACCATTTCTGGGGAGAACCACTTCCTGCTGTCAGGTATGCGCGGACCCTGTACTGGTATGTTCCCGAAAGCTTGCTGAAGACGTCCCAGGTGGTTCCAGCCACGTTGTCGCTTAATTTTGTTCCTGCAAAACCGCTGTACTGGGTATTTGAGACGGATATGTCGTCGACAGCCCATCCATATGCTGGAAATACCGCTGTTCCCAGCGCATTTTCTACATTCATCACGAAACGCAGTTTCAAGGTGTCTCCAATGGAGAAGCCCTGGCTGGTGAAGCTGGCAGTAGTTCTGGAAACCTGCTGCCAGGAGGAGACAATGCCTCCGACATGGGTCCAGATGGGCTTCCACGTGGTTCCGCCGTCGCTGGAGGCCTGCAGTTTCAAATACCCGTTGTTCGAGTCGGCATTGCACTGGAAATAGAAGCTGAGATTGATATTGCTTGTGAGCTGGATCGTATTCCTCATTGTCAGGGACGATACGGATGAATACCACTTGCTCCCGTCGTAATTGGTGAAATA
>CAZDNQ010000490.1:0-4023 GCA_964506605.1 uncultured Victivallis sp.
TAAGATTGTCTCCGACAGCAGGATTCGAACCTGCGACCAAGTGGTTAACAGCCACCTACTCTACCGCTGAGCTATGTCGGAGTGTTTTTTATTCGTAGCGGCGGTTATTCTAACACCATCCATGACAAAAACAAGCTGTCAGGCTTCGAAAAATGGAAGGAATTTAACCCGACACCGTAAATCCTCGTTTGCAAGAACAGAATTCGATTCTGCATAGCGTAATCGGCTGGGATGGGCTATTATACTTGACAGGGAACTGCTTATGGGAGGCCGGATGGAGAATGATTCCAAGATTATCTGGATGAACATCAAGGATATCGGGATAACTCTCGGCTGGCTGCTTGTTGTCATAGTTTCTGGTGGGATTGCCCTGCTGCCATTTAAGCTTGGAGGAGCGATTGGCGCTCTGGGCGTGATCTTTATAACAGTCCCGTTCGGTATCATATGCGTCCATGTCCTTGCCAGGAAGTTTATCGCCTCAATCATTTCCCGCAAGATGGCAAGCCAGATCTTCTTTCCGGAAGGCGGGGCTCCACCTCCGCCTGAATTCCCGCAGATCCGCGCGAAGATCGCAAAAGAACAACACGCGGAGGCGGCTTCCGATCTCGAGGAATTGTTAAAAAAAGATCCCGGCAACTACCATGTCATTGCATTGCTTGTTGAGATATTTGTTGAAAAGACAGGCGACCACGAAAATGCCATCGGCTTGATAAATGCTTATCTTAGGAAAGATGGACGATGCCTCCAGGACATCCCCATCGTGATGAAATTGGTCGATGTCTATCTGGACCTTGGCAGCCAGGAAAAGGCTCTTGGACTGCTACGGGATGAACTAGGAAGGAAATATCCTGCCGATGGGTTAAAGGCGCTCAGGGCTAGACTGGATGGAATTGAGATACAGATAAATGCCCATCCCTGTGTAAAATGAAAAAGGCTTATCCTGCTCTGCAAGCGGGATAAGCCTTTAAATTTTCCTGGAGGGCGATATTACTTGGGGACTACCGCCTCGTCTACTTTTTTCACTGGTGCTGGTTTCGCAGCGGGAACAACTATCGGGGCAGGAGCCACTACGGGCTGGATGAGAACTGGCTGCTTGGCGGTAGGATCCTCGTTGGAAGGCGCGGGAATCATCGGCCTGTCCTGTAATACTTCCTTGCTCTGGCAGCCAGCTGCAAAACCCAGAGTTCCCAATGCGATTGCGGAAATGACTGCGATACCTGTGACACTCATACGGCTGTTCTTCACTTCAAAACCTCCTGTTTGTGATTTAAGAAACAAATATTTTGCGATAAATTATCCGGATAGGATGATAAGTCAAGCACGGAATGTCCTCTTGCCCGCTTCGCCCATGCCTGAAAGCTCGTTAAGGAATATTGGGATTTGCCTTTTCATGAGGACCTTTACCCCCTTGAATTTAAGTCAAACGCCCCGTATTTTTATCGTCCAACATTAACCACGGTGCCTTTTATGATTAATGATCTCCTTGCCAAGATGCAGTCAATTGGTGCTTCAGATCTCTTCGTCTCAGCCGGAAAAGTGCCATATGCCAGGATAAATACCGTCATGAGGCCAGTCGATGCCCCGGCTGTCACCGCCGAGGAGATAGAGGGTTTCAGGACAGCCATTCTGGTGCCTGAAGTTGAGAACAAATACCAGCAGACCGGCAGCGTGGACACCGGGTTCACGTTCGGGAGTTCGCGATACAGGATCAATTTCCTGCTCCAGCAGGCGCAGCCCGGCTTCGTAGCCAGGCTTGTGCCGTCGGGCGCGCTGGAGTTTTCCTCGCTCAACCTGCCGAAGGTGCTTGCGGAGTTCGCAGAAAGGCCCAGGGGGCTGGTGCTCATCGTCGGTGCGGCAGGCAGTGGAAAGTCCACCACGATGGCGGCGATGCTGAACCACATCAACGGCACATTCAACAAGCATATCGTCACTATCGAGGATCCGATCGAGTTCGTGCACCGCGAGAACAAATGCCTTGTCACACAGCGCGAGATCGGGTCCGACACCGCGGATTTCGCGGAGGCGCTCAAGAACGTCGTCAGGGAGAGCCCGGACGTCATATTCATAGGGGAGATGCGCGACCTCGAGACGATGCAGATTGCGATTTCCGCGGCGCTGACCGGACATCTGGTCATCTCGACGGTCCATACCGCGAACGTCATACAGTCGATAGAGAGGATAGTGAACAATTTTCCGGAGCATCTGCGCGAGCAGGCGGCTGCGGATCTCGCACTTGCGCTGGAGGGCATCGTCGCCCAGCGGCTTGTCCCGAGGGCCGACGGCGGTGGAATGCTGCCGGCGGTGGAGATCCTCAAGGCGACACCGCTCGTGAAGAGGGTGATTGAGGCCAGGAACTTCGCGGATCTCGAGGATCTTATCAAGCGCGGATACGAGGAAGGCATGCAGACATTCTCACGCGCACTTGCCGATCTCCACAAGGCGGGGAAGATAACGCTGGCGGCAGGTTCGGCCGCGTCGACAAACCGCGAGGAGTTCGTTCTCCTTGTCCAGGGAATGGAAAGCGGTGTCGAAACTTTCAGGGACGCCTTGGACAGCGAGGCCCAGGACGAGAAGATAATCAACATGAAACGCCTGCTCCACAGCGCTGTCGCAAACAACGCAAGCGATCTCATACTTACAGCAGGACATTGCCCGTGCCTCAGGATCAACGGCGAACTCAACCCTCTGGCGACCGAGCCGCTTGCTCCGTCCGACACGAAACGTCTCCTCTTCAGCGTGCTGAACGCAAAGCAGAGGGAGATTTTCGAGGACAGGCGCGAGATAGACTTCGCCCTCAGCGTAAACATCCAGCGGAAGAACGACAAAGGGGAGACTGAAGTCGCCCCTTTCAGGTTCAGGGTGAACGGATTCTTCCAGAGGGGCAGCGTCGCCTCGGCAATAAGGGTGATCCCGAAGAGGATCCCGTCGCCGGAGGAGCTCGGACTTCCGAAGGCGCTCATCAACATGACCGAGAAGCACCAGGGCCTCATCCTCATCACCGGACCTACCGGCCATGGAAAGAGCACTACGATGGCGAGCCTGATCGACAGGATCAACGAGAGGCGCGCCTGCCATATAATAACGGTCGAGGATCCTATTGAGTATGTCCACGGCAACAAGAAAGCTGTCATCGAGCAGCGTGAAGTATACGCCGATACCATGAGCTTCTCGAATGCTCTCAAGTATGTCCTGCGCCAGGATCCGGACGTCATACTCGTCGGCGAGATGCGCGACACTGAGACGATCAGTTCGGCGCTGACCGCGGCCGAGACGGGACATCTTGTCCTTGCAACCCTGCACACCAACGATGCCGCGCAGAGCATAGACAGGATAATCGATTCGTTCCCCGCGCACCAGCAGAACCAGATAAGGCTACAGCTTTCCGGTACGGTGCTTGGGATCATCGCCCAGCGTCTCATCCCGAAACGCGACGGCAAGGGGCGCATCGCCGCGTTCGAGGTGCTTGTCGGTACGCCAGCCATCAGGGCGAACATCCGCGAGGGCAAGACGCATCTCATACCGTCGATCATCGAGACCATGGCGAAGGACGGCATGATTACCATGCACAAGGCGCTGACCGAGCTCTACACCGCGAATCTCATCAGGAGGCAGGACGCCGCGAGCCTCATGTCGATGCAGGCGAATTGAATATTTGGTGATCTGGAGATTTGGGGATTTGGCGATCTGGAGAAATGGAGAGCTGGAGATTGGGTGATTTGATACTGGAAACTTGCAGCGGGAAATTGATTTTAGCATTGTAGCACATTCTTGTTTGTGCTTGTTTTTATTTCCAGTTTGGGAGGTCCCCTTTAATCTTATTGTTTCGGATTTCGATATTCGTATTTCGGATTTGCAACTGGCAACTGACGACCAACAACTGACGACTTAGGTGTTCAATGCGCGTCCTTGTAAATGGCATAATAGCAGGGCTTGACGATGGGAAATACATCCGTTCCGTATTGAAATATGGCGCGAAGGAGGGGCTTCCGATCGAATACTTCAATCTTGTGAAGGAGATGGAGA
>CAZDNQ010000491.1:0-4001 GCA_964506605.1 uncultured Victivallis sp.
TCGCGTTTCTGTCTCATGGGCTTAATGACTAATTCATATCTCCTTGATTTGCAAGCTAATAATACAATATGGCGGAGAGGGAGGGATTCGAACCCTCGAGACCGGTTACCCGGTCTGACGGTTTAGCAAACCGTTACATTAGACCACTCTGCCACCTCTCCGGGAACTTGCCTGTAAACAACTTGATGAGGGCGGAAGTTGTTTGCCAGAAGAATAATATTTAAAATGAACGCATAATAATAGAGGCTATCGGATGATTTGCAAGCTTGCCACCCAAAAAATGACGCCATCGACGTGGGCCAGCATGAATCATTGCGGAGGCGGAAGTGAAAAACGATTGAAAATATGCCGATTCCGCCGTATTTTTACTGTCCAACAATGTGCAGGGGGGAAGATTGAAGTGCGGCAATTGCAAAAATGAACTTACAGGCAGCTGGAGCCACTGTCCGGCATGTGGAAGCGCTGTGCGCGGAAACACAAGGACTGATGTTGCACAGGATTCTCCAGTGTCTGTAACAAACAGCATTTCAGCCGGGCCCAGGTCTACAGGTACGATAGCCCTTGATCCTTCAATGCTGCCAAAGGCCAGGAACTACGAGGTGTTCAACCGCATAATAGAAAACCGCTACGAGATAACAGAACAGATCGGGCAGGGGGGATTCGCCGTCGTCCTCAAGGCGAAAGACAGGAAACTCGGTGAACGTACTGTCGCCATAAAACGCCTGCTGAAACATCATATGTATAACGCCGGTTCCGCAAGGATAGTTGAACGGTTCAGGCGCGAGTCCGCCGTCATTGCGACCTTGAACCACCGGAACATTGTGACGATATACGACTGCAACACGGACAGCGACGGCGACTATATAGTTATGGAATATATCGAAGGCGGTTCGCTGCGCCAGCATATTGATTCCGGCAGGAGGATGCCCATTGAAGAGGCGATAGGTATTTTCAGAGGAATATGCGCTGGAATCGCGTTCGCCCACAGGAAGAATCTGATCCACCGGGATCTTAAGCCTTCCAACATCATGCTCTTCCCGGATGGATCCGAACTTGTGCCGAAGATAGTGGACTTCGGCCTGGCAAGGCAGGGCGAGGCCAGCGATGTCTCGGTAACCGGGTTGGTAATGGGTACGCCCTATTACATGTCGCCCGAGCAGCAGCGGGACCTCAAGAACCTGAATAGCACTACCGACATATATTCACTCGGCAAGATCCTGTATGAGATGCTTACCGGTGAGTTTCCGGACATAGTAGATCCAGTGAAGCTCTCATCCTGCCCAAGGATGACAGAGGTCATATTCAAATGTCTCAAGCTCAATCCCGGAGAGCGTTACCAGAGCGCGGAAGATATCATGAAGGATATTGAGAAGGCCATGGATGTTGGACAAGCCGAAGTGAAATCCTCATCCGTAAGGCCTGCGGCAGTTGAAACGGCCATGGCGGCTCCAGCGGACAACTTGGATGAAGAGACGTTTTTCCAGGAGGTTTCGAGGAGTGCGGATGCGATTAGGGCCGCGAACGGGCAGACCACGGATATCGTGGCCGAATACAGGAAATATCTTGAACGCTTTCCTTCCGGTGCGCACCGCAACGATATCGAGCACATGATTACGGGGCGGAGAAGGCAGGACTACAAGGGGCCGGTGCATGGCAAATCCTGGAAGGTCCCTGATACCGAACTCCAGTTCGGCTCGATAAATCCCGGAGAGTTCTATATGGGATCCAATCCAGGGATAATGGGGATTGGCGGGGAAAAAGGCAGAAAAGGCAATGAAGGCCCGCTCCACAGGGTACAGCTGGCATATAAGTTCTGGATGGGGAGATATCCTGTCACCATATATGATTATCTGAGGTTCATGAGGTCGGAAAGCAGGGACCCCCAGATTGAATGGTCTTCCAAGCGCTGTCCAATGAACAAAGCCGGTGCTGGTTCGGACATCGACGGCGGCTTCTGGCGTGAGCCTGCGCAGCCTGTAGTGGAAATTTCATGGCCGGCCGCGAGGGCGTTCGCCAGATGGCTCACCGAAATTGAACTAAATGCCGGGCGCATCCCGTCAGGCGGATATGTTTACAGGCTGCCTACCGAGGCCGAATGGGAATACTGCTGCCGGGCCGGTTCAGGCTCCCGGTTTTTCTTCGGTGAAGACGAACGCGACCTTGAGAACTTTGCCTGGTATGCCGGGAACAGCGGAAGCGTTACCCATCCTGTCGGGACAAGGGCGCCGAACGAGTGGGGGCTGTTCGACATGGCCGGCAATGTCTGGGAATGGTGCAACGACCATTACGAGACCTACAAGGGTGATTCCCGGATAAATCCCTGCGGGCCGAAGACGGGCACTGTTTTTGTGAGGCGTGGAGGCAGCTGGGTCAATGATGCAAACCACTGCAGGAGCGCATACAGGAACTGCTGGGAGCCTGCGTCATCCTTCAAGTATCTCGGATTCAGGATTGTCCTCGCCCCGGAGATCGGCAGCATGGCGTCCGCTGCGGGAAAGCTGTAGTAGGCTTACTTCAGAGACAGAGTGCAATTCAGAAGCAGCATGTCGGGATCATAGGACTGCTTCGCCTTCCTGAGGCCCGGAAGACCGATGTCCTGTTCTCTGTTGACGAACCTGCATCTTCCGAGCAGCGTCTTTGCCGTCTCCCAGTTGATCGCCTGCGCCGCTCCTTTAAGGTCCTTGTCGTATTTCTCGAAGTGAACCACGGCGGCGTCGCTGCTCTGGAAGCTGTAGACCGAGAATGCGACTGTCTTTCCGTTGACAATTATGCAGACGCCTTCGGCGCCCAGCGCCTTGAAGTTCGCGAAGCATTCCTGTATTGCACCTTTTTCCTGTTCGAGGGTGAAGGGATCGCTTGTGGTGACCGCGCGCCATCTTTCGGAAAGCTCGAAGCATTCACTGAGATGTGATTCCTCCATGGGGATGCAGGTATAGCCGGGATTGTTCCTGGCGAACTGCGAGACGAGGTTTTTCTTCTTTGCGAGTTTTGCACCTCTGAGGAGGTACAGCTTCTCGGTGGAATATACGTAGTCGGCGAAATCCTCGTCGATTTCAACTTCGAAGATTTCGTTCACCGCCGGGTTCTGTTTAACATAATCCTGCGGCACCTGGATCAGCGATGCATCAGGCTCATCGGGAAAAATGCATCGGAGCATGTCTTTCAATTCATCCGGACCGTAGAGATCTCCCAGCGGCATGAGCATTGTCTTGTCGAGGCCGGAGTGGATCAGGATGGAATTCCTGAATTTCATCCATCTTATATCATATATTTTCCGCCACATGAAGAGGTTGGTGAACACATATTCGCATGGGAGGAGCGTGAATTTCAGGAATGCGTCCTGAAGATAGTCCTTGTCGGAAATATCGACCGGCTTGAAGTCGCCTATGGAAATAAGAGGCTGCATATTTTGATGTTCTGTCTGTGGATTGTTTAATTAGGACTTTGAAATGTATATTGGAAATTGAAAGAATAAAGCGCTGTCCTGAATTTTTTTTATCTGCAAGTTGAAACCTGCCTGCCCTCTGCCTTCCTGGACTAAAAGACATAAATTGCATCTGCTCTCCGATGCGGAGCGCCTAAATCCCTATACGGTCGAATGGTAGGGTTTTAACCTATCTGCTGGTAGGGTTTGTTCTGATTGAGGATCCATGCCCTGACGTCTATAATTGTAGCAGGAAAAAGGAATCTAATGCAAAAATTATCAATAAAAGAAGGAGAGGGAAGATGAACACGAGCAAAGCATTGACACTCGCGAGTCTCACGGTGGTGCTGCTGGCCTTTGTGTTTGGCATCGACAAGGTGCTTGCACAGACCGGAACAACGGCAGATACAACTGGAACTTCAACAACGGCTTCGGGAGCAATTCCGCTCACGCCGGGTGGTGCCATGGACCAGTTCCTGTCGCAGAGGGAGAAGAGTGGATTGATGCTCAGCATAACAAACAGGCAGAGGGAGGCGGCGGCCGCGGCAAAGGCGGCGGCAAAGGCTGCAAGCACCAC
>CAZDNQ010000492.1:0-3998 GCA_964506605.1 uncultured Victivallis sp.
CAGCGGCGAATCGATGGTCCGCCAGATCATCCACGGCAAGAACTTCTTCATGGACGAGTTCGGGGTCGATGTCAGGAACGTATGGATCCCGGATGTGTTCGGATATTCGGCCGCGATGCCGCAGATCATGAAGAGATCCGGCGTGGACTTCTTCCTCACGCAGAAGCTGTCATGGAGCCAGTTCAACGAGTTCCCGCACCACACATTCATATGGCGCGGGGTTGACGGCAGCGAGGTCATCACGCATTTCCCGCCTGAGAACACATACAACAGCGGGCTCCATGCAGGAGGTCTGCACAAGGCCCAGGAGAGCTTCAAGGAGAACGCCTATCTCGACGAGTTCATGACCCTCTACGGGATCGGCGACGGCGGCGGCGGACCAAAGGAGGAGTATATCGAGCGCGGGCTGAGGAGCGCGGACATGGAATGCGTGCCGAAGGTGAAGTTCGATACCGCCGAGGCCTTCTTCGACAGGCTTGCAAAGCATGCCGGCGAGCTGCCCACCTGGGTAGGTGAACTTTATCTCGAATACCACCGCGGCACCCTGACCACGCAGGCCCTGACGAAAAAAGGCAACCGCAAACTCGAGCAGAAGCTGAGGGATGTGGAATTCATCTGCTCATGCCTGCCGCTAGGGAAATATCCTGCAAAGGAACTCGATTTCATCTGGAAGAAACTCCTCCTAAACCATTTCCACGACATCCTCCCCGGCTCGAGCATCCACAAGGTCTATGAGACGACACAGAAAGAACACGCCGAATGCCTGGAGAAATGCAATGAGCTTGTAGCAGAAGCTGGAAAGCAGCTTTTCGAAAAGGACAGCGGCCGCCTCGTGATGTCCAACTGCCTCTCATATCCGTTCAACGGAGTCGTCGAGCTGCCCAAGGGCCTTGACTGCGGGCTTATGGACGAGAACGGAAATGAGATCCTTGTGCAGAAGGAAGGCAGGAAGACGGTAGCGCTTGTTGAGATTCCCGCACAGGGATTCAAGGTCTTCGAGAAATCCGGCAAGGCTCCTGAAGGCGAAGCCGCCTCCGGCGCGCTTGTCCTGGAAAACGAGCTGATCCGATACGAGTTTGAAAAGGACGGAACCATCAGGAGGATCTTCGACAAGGAATGCGGACGCGAAGTCCTCGAGAGGAACGGCAGGGGAAATCTCTTCTCCCTCTACAAGGACAGGCCTGCTGCCCATGACGCCTGGGACATCGACATCTACTATGAGAAATGCCTGCTCGAGAATGCAAAGTCCGTGAAGGCGGAGAAGATCCCCGGCGGCTTTGTGAGGAACGGGATCCGGTTCACATTGAAGATCGGCGTCTCGGAAATAGTCCAGGAGGCCTACCTCCCGTTCACCGGCAAGCGGATCGACTTCAAGACCGTGGTCGACTGGAAGGAGAGGCACAAGATGCTACGTGTGTCGTTCCCTGTGGACATCAGGAGCGAAACCGCCAACTATGACATCCAGTACTCGTTCATGAACAGGAACACGCACCGCAACACCAGCTGGGATTTCGCGAAGTTCGAGGTGGTCGCCCACCGCTACGCCGACATTTCAGAGCATGGTTACGGCGTCGCGATCCTGAACGACTGCAAGTACGGCCACAAGATCCACGAGAACGTCCTCGACCTCAACCTCCTGCGCTCGCCGACACATCCAGATGCGGATGCCGATCTCGGCGTGCACGAGTTCACCTATTCGCTGCTCCCGCACGCAGGAACGCTGACGGAATCCACCGTGATGGCGGAGGCCGCGATGCTGAACATGGGGGTCAACGTGTTCGACGGATGCGGAAAACCCAAGTTCGAGGTCCCCTGCACCATCGACAGCGACGGCATATCCATGGAAGTCCTGAAGAAGGCGGAGAAGGAAGACTGCCACGTCATACGCCTTGTCGAGACCAAGGGACATACCTCCAAGGGCGTCCTGCATGTGAACCTGCCGAAGGCGAAACTCATAGAGACAAACTTGCTGGAGTGGACCGAAGGTAAATCCATAAGCGGAGCTAGGCCGGTCGAGATCTCAATGAGGCCATTCGAGATCAGGACTTACAAGATAAAAATCTGACGAGGTCAGATTTTTATTTTGCGATTGGGAGATTTGGCGATCTGGCGATTGGATTGAATCGCCGGTGGCGAATTATTGGATGACTGGGTAACCGTACGCCCGCCTTGCAGCAGCACCAACTGGCACAGCGAACAATTCCCAGCCGCATATACCTTTAAGAGATTACGCCTGGGCATCCGTTACGGCGCTTCGCCGTTACCCGTATGCGATAGTTCGGCAGATCCATTTTCCGTCATTACCGGTAGATTGTCGTGAATTGTTCCTTATCCCTGATTGCATTGGTAATAAACATCTGGATCCATTCGAACTCCTGATCGAGTTGGTTTTTATTGCCTATCGGCTTGTTGTTTTCCATCCACTCCCTGATACCCGGAATAGCGATCATGGACGCAAGGTTGAATCGTTTCTTTGTGCTCAGAACTGTGATGAATAGCTCAGCATGCCATTCGGAAGGTCCATAGAGGATTTCAATGAGAACAGGTGGCCCTGACAGTCTGGCAATTCGTATCGGGTCAGATGTCTGCACGTCGATGTTTTCAAGCCTCAGAATAGGCTTGAGGTTCAGGAACAGGGCCTGCGCCAAATTCTTGAATCGCTCGTCATTCATGTCTGTCTCTTTACCCAACGCCCGTGCACCTGCGACGGCGTACTCGCCGTTCGCCTAATGCCATCTAATTATGTTTTGCAAATCTATCTATTTTCTTCTTAAGTGTTGTTGAAAGGGAATTATCAATCGTTTTTGCAATTGCTTCAATGCTTTTCTTGGCATAATTATTTTGAGAAGTGTAATCATAAGCTATAGAAATTAAAGTCAAAACCAATCCCAATGATGTAATAATTCTTATTTTTTTATTTCCAAACCAAAAGATATGAACAAGAGGTACAAGGCAAAATGCCAACATGATAAACCAATAAGTGCAGTTTTCCGAAATGCCCAGGAAGAACCCTGAGGATAGAAACAAAACTATAAAAATAAAAACAGAAATGCATATTCTTAATATAGGTTCCTCAATTTTATTATTTTTCTTTAACATAACGCCTCATGGTCTGGCAACGAGCGAAGCGAAGTTGCCAGAACCAACTCTAGCTATGGTCTTTTTTCTTTATATTTATTGCAAAGATCCAGATAATGAAAGATAAAATCGATATGCCCAAAATAAACAAGCCTGCAGTAAATATATGATCCGCATATACTGCTATTCTAGTTCCATTCTTCCACATGGCTGAATAACCAATATATAAGACTGGCAAAGATATAATTAAACCAGACAAGGCAACGATAAGAAAGGTATTATATGTCTTTTTTTTCATGACTATAACTACTTATTATATTATTCACCCCAAGGGGGTAGAAATTACAATTTTGCAGCCCCCGCCGAAGATTTAGCCTCAAGTCTGTAATCTCATGTATATAATATGCTTGGGATAAAACATCCTATGCACTTTAAAATAGACCACAGCAGGCAGTGATGTCAAGGTTATGGATTATGGATGAACTGGTATTGGATGTCTAGCTCCCCCCATTCAAACATCCATCCTTCATCTCACCAGATGTTCTGTCTTCTCGAATAGATAGACTGGATGAAGCCGAGGAAGACCATGGTCACGATCATGAAGGTTCCTCCGTAGCTTATCAGGGGCAGCGGGATTCCCGTTATGGGCATCAGCTTTATGGTCATGCCGATGTTCACGAAGGAATGGACGAAGAAGACTCCTGCGATGCCTACGGCTATATATCTCCCGAAGCTGTCGGGTGCGAAGACCGCCGCCCTGAGCGCCGACACTATCAGCAGGAAGTAGAAGAATACGACAGCGACCGAGCCGACGAATCCTGACTCCTCCGCTATCACCGAGTAGATGAAATCCGTGTAGGAGACGTTTTTCGGGAGGAAACCGAGGGTGTTCTGGGTCCCCTGCATGAATCCCTTGCCGA
>CAZDNQ010000493.1:0-3993 GCA_964506605.1 uncultured Victivallis sp.
GCAAGATGCCTGTGTTGCATTGTAGATGGCAGAACTGTTCAGGAATGCCGGCCGGAGGCCGGCGCTCCTCTTCGAATTACAAGTTTCAAGAATCGAGCGTCAGAGAACAATCTCCCCTTCCACATCGTAGGTCCCGGCGGATTTGATTTTCACTTTCACAATGTCGCCGATGGAAACTTTTGACTTGCCTGTTTTTATTTTGACGGTGTTGTCGATGTCGGGCGAATCCATGAAGGTCCTTCCTGTCGCCTTTCCGTCTTCGGTCTTGTCGACAAGCACTTCAAGAATTTTCCCGCCAAGCAGGATGTTGCGTTCCATGGACACTTCCGCCTGTATCCGCATGATTATATCCTTGCGCTTTTCCGCGAGATCCGCAGGCACCTTGTCGGAAAACGCGGACGCGGGAGTGCCGGGTTCAGGATAGTATGTGAACGCCCCGAGCCGTTCGAATTTCTGAGTCCGCACGAAATCGGCGAGTTCCCTGAAATCCTCGTCTGTCTCACCGGGATATCCGACAAGGAAAGTCGTCCTGATTGCGATGCCGGGAATTTCCGCACGGAGCTTTGACAGCAGGCTTCTTATCTGTTCGGATCTGACTTTCCTCCCCATCCCCATGAGTATCCTGTCGGAAATATGCTGGAGCGGCATGTCGACGTAGGGGAGGATGTGTTTCGATCCCTTGAACACGGAGATCAGTTCATCGGTGAAGTGGGCCGGGTGCGTGTAGAGCAGCCTGATCCAGAAACGTCCCTGCAGCCCATCGAGCTTTCTCAGGAGGGCAGGCAGGTTCTCGTGCGACTTGTGCAGGTCCTTTCCGAACGCAGTAGTGTCCTGCGCAATGATGATAAGCTCCCTGCATCCGCCGCGGACAAGCGCTTCGGCTTCGGCCAGCACGGAGTCCGATGGACGGCTCCTGAGACCGCCGCGTATCCCGGGGATCGAGCAGTATGAGCAGCGGTTGTCGCAGCCGTCGGCTATCTTCAGATATGCATAATGCTTCGGGGTCAGCTGGAGACGCGGAGTATTCTCGTCGTGGATGAATTCAGGCTTCTCCGAACACGACCTCTGCGGGCTTCCGGCGTTTCCGTCGTACAGCTTCCGGATGTTCCTTGCGATGCTCGCAATCTTGTCGATGCCGAGCCAGAGGTCCACTTCGGGATATTTTGCGGCGAACTCCAGCTTCTTGTCCCATTGGACCAGGCATCCGCAGATCACTATCTTCCGATCTGCAGGTCTCTTCTTCTTCCAGGAGACGGCCTTGCGGATGAATGATTCCGCCTCGGCGCGGGCAGGGGGGATGAACGCGCATGTGTTGATCATGTAGACGTCGGCGTCGCCTGGCGATTCGGACAGGCCGATATTTCCGGACAGCAGATGGCCGGTCAGGATTTCAGTGTCGACGAAATTCTTCGGGCATCCAAGGCTCACTGTATATACGAGGATATGTTTCATTTAGACAAGCACCAAGGTTACATGTGTACAAAGTTGGGAAAAGCATATTATAATGGAAGAAAGGTATAAATAAACCGCAGAATCCACAGATTGCTTGGAAAAATCAAGCGGATACATAGATGGATCAAATCAATTGAAAAGACGGAATCATGGCTGTATCTTCCTAAATATTTCATGAAAACATTTTTTGTCGGTAAACTTGCAAAAACAGGAGTGAGATCATGGCGGAATTGAAAGGTTCAAAGACGGAGAAGAACTTGAAGGAGGCGTTTGCAGGTGAGTCGCAGGCAAGGAACAAATATACCTACTTTGCTTCTGTCGCCAGAAAAGAAGGCTATGAGCAGATCGCGGCAATCTTCATCGAGACTGCCGAGCAGGAGAGGGAACACGCCAAGCTCCATCTGAAGGCGTTGTCCGGGATAGGCGATACGATTGCGAACCTGAAGGCCGCCGCCGCTGGCGAAGGCGGAGAATGGACCGACATGTATCCCCGGATGGCGAAGGACGCCCGTGAAGAGGGATTCGAGGACATCGCGCGGGTGTTCGAAGGGATTGGCAAGATAGAGAAAGGGCATCAGGAACGATACAAGGCCCTGCTGAAGAATGTTGAGGAAGGCGCTGTCTTCCAGAAGAAGGAAAAGGCAAAATGGCGCTGCAGGAACTGCGGGTTCACGCATGAAGGCCCGAAGGCCGTGGAGAAGTGCCCGGTCTGCCAGCATCCGAAAGCCTATTTCGAGCTTGTACCTGAAAACTACTGATTTCCGTGGAACGCGGAAGTTTAAACAACAAGCCCCTGGTTTTTCCAGGGGCTTGTTGTTTTCATGAGTCAATTGCAGAATCAAGAGCTTGCCTCTTCATGCCTGTCTCCGTCCTGCGGGGCTTTTCCCCTATCTACTATACGCATTTATCTTAACCCGTGCAGGCATGCCGGGAAACGGCTCCAGAAGATTTACCACAGAGACACACGGAGACAGAGGCGCCAAACACAGAAAGCTTCAAATCGGCGCCCTCGTTGCGAGACCACCGATTTGAAGTAAGCGTTTAGCAGGCTTTATGCGCGGACAATCGCACAGATATTGCTGGAGTATGCCACTTTCGTCGAAAGAGTAAAATTCCTTGGGTTTTTCTGTTCGCATTACGGAACGCCGGCACCCTTGCGGCCCAATTGAACGTATGCCACCAGGTTGGTGGCGTTCCATGGGGAAGGGCTCAGTTGCCTAAATGAGGCTGACATGCCCAGCTTAACGGTTACGATTTGAAGCCAATTGTCATGGGAAAACCAGGAGGAGTTCACGAAAAGAAGCCAAATCTCCGTGTTCTCATTACTCCGTATCTCTGTGGTTGGTCCTGTCTTCGACCGGGATTTGAGATTCCCGATGCCGCGAGTATCGCTGAAATATGAGTATGGCTTCTGCTGCAGCTTTCAGCACCTCCGGAAAAATCCAGTCTGTTTATTCGCCGTATCTATAATTTTAAAGCTCCAGCCGAAAGTACATCCATCAGCCATCCCTCAGGAATGCTCCTGGAATATCCGCACAATTGCACATATGCACACTTGCACAATTACACATATGCACATATATTGAGCGTCAGATTGATATAAAAAGGAGGTGACTATGAAGACGGTAAAGCTCGAGACGATTGAGAAGAAGACGATGCTCTACAAGATAGCGGAGGCCATCCTCCGATATCGCAAGTACTACGAGTGCATGATTGAAGGGGAGAGAGTCAAGGTGGTCAGATAATGGGTTCCAAGGTGGTTATAAGCAAGCGGGCGGCCATTGCCAGGATTAACAGGAAGCTGAGAAAATCCAGCGAATTGCTAAAGGCCTGCAAGAGGGATTCCCGTGGCTGGTCGGCCCTTGGCGATTTCTACACCGTTGACCTGAAACGCAAGTCGGTGTCCGGCAGCAGGCTCACTCTCGGGAGTCTTGCAAAGGATCTGCATGTCCTGGAGGCATGGGAAACTGTTGAAGATTGAATTAGGGGCGTGCCTAGGCGAAGTCAAGCGTAGCGCGAACGAAGACTGGCCGTGCTAGACGAAGCTGAATTTGTTTTCAAATAAGCGAAGTATGGTGCGCCTGGAAGGACTTGAACCTTCGACCTTGTGATTAAGAGTCACAAGGTATTAGCCTCATATTGCATAATACTTTCAATAATTATTTGACAATTGCTGCATTGCTCTGTACTTTGACTTCCAATCTGAGACACGCTCAGACATGAAGGGAGCATGCAATGAAAAGAACAAGGACAAAAGGCAGCGGCTGCCTCGTAAAGGTCGGTAAATACTATCATCTCCGGTACATGATACAAGGGCAGATAAAGCAGATTTCACTTGAATGCTCAACTGAACGTGAAGCCGAGGCGAAGGCCGCCAAACTGCTGAATCCCCTCAAAGAAGCCGATACTAAGGAGAAAATCGCCGTTCATATTGCAGAAGCCCGTAATATCCTTAAAAAGGCGCAGGTGCCAATCGCCAAATGCTGGGAACTCTATCTCAAGAATACGTCAAGGCCAGATTCAGGACCGGTTACTCTGGGC
>CAZDNQ010000494.1:0-3993 GCA_964506605.1 uncultured Victivallis sp.
ATCAGTGTGGTCGCGACAGGGATATTGTATGATTCAGCGAATTTCCTCAAGGAATCAGCCGCATCTGATGTGATAATGCCCCCGCCTGCATAAATGCATGGGCGCCTGCATTTCTCTATGGCGTTCCTGATTGCCTCAATGTCCGAAGGCAGGACCTGATGATCCGCCCTGTAGGAGCGGATAGTGGTTTTTTCAGGGAATACGGGAGTGCATATCTGCTGCTGGACATTCTTGGGCAGGTCGATGAGCACCGGACCGGGTCTTCCGCTGTTGGCGATATAGAATGCTTCGGCAAATACTTTCGGGATTTCGGCGGCATCCAGGACAAGATAGCTGTGCTTGACAATCGGCCTTGTCATGCCGATGATGTCAATTTCCTGGAATGCATTCTTACCAATAAGAGCCGAGGAGACCTGTCCAGTTATAGCGACAAGCGGGATGGAATCCATATAGGCATCGGCTATTCCTGTGACGAGATTTGTGGCGCCCGGTCCGCTGGTGGCCATGCAGACACCAGTTTCACCTGTGACACGTGCAAAACCTGCGGCAGCAAACGCCCCCCCCTGCTCATGGCGGGGAAGAATAACGCGGATATTCGAATCCTGCAAGGCCTGGTGAAGCTCCATCGACGCACCGCCGGGATACGCGAAGATTGTCTTGATATTCGCCCTTTCCAGGCATTTTATCGCGATATGCGCACCTTTCATCGGCTTGCTCGGCGCATATTGTGTTCTTTTTTTCATAAATTCCTCTCTGGATCGGTTATTTATAGATATAGTGCTGTTCTGCTATTTGCTCAAACTGGGATATTTTCTGGCAGGATAACCCGGAGGCGGAACTGGAATTCCCGGCAGACTGTCACAGTCCCGCAGGCTCGGCAGCATCCGCGACCGGGCTACGTACATTGACAAGTGGATATTCCAGCGTACAATACATAAGTTTACCTTTAATTCTGCTTTTCAACATGTATTTTACCTCATTTGAATGGAAAATCAATCACTTTATTGGAAATTTTAACGAGGCACAGGCGGGCATGACCATTCTTTTCATAGCGCTTTTCATACTTTCCACTCTTGCCGCCCTGGCGACTGCGTTCTCCCTTCTCAGGACAAGGAGGACCTTGTCCGATATTTCGGCAAAACTAGCGGCGGCCGAATCAAAGGGCCTGGAAACGGAGACAAGGCTCAACAAGTCCATTGAAGATCTGAAAAAGGAGAATCTCATCATAACCGAGAGGAATCTCAAGCTGGAAATCGAAAAGCACAAGGTCCAAACGACCAACGACGACCAGCTGAAGCAGATAGCAAACCTGAAGGCGGCAATGAAGCCTGATTCATTCGACGGGCTCTTCCCCATATGCTCGAACTGCAAGGACATCCGAGATCCCAAGGGATACTGGCATTCGATTGAGGAATACATCCAGAGTCTTTCCGAAGCCGACTTCTCGCACAGCCTCTGCCCCGAGTGCGCAAAAAAACTCTATCCCGACCTTTTCGACGGGGACAAGAAGGCAATATGCCTCAAATGGAATCCTGGGTCCGACAAGCCGCTGTCGAAGAGCTTCTAAACAAGATGGTCTGCAATCAGTTCCAAAGGCATATAGTGAAACTGCATCATATTGCGCATATTGCATAACTGGATTTCATGCCTTGTCCGGGACACGGGCATACTTGCCCGGCGTCATTTCTTATCCCTGCGCCGGCCAGGATGGCGCGTTCCATGTCACCCCCAGGAATTGCCGTATTGACGTCCTGCGCAGATTTTATGAAGATTTTCAATGTCAAGACTTTAAAGATTCCGAATGAAAAATATATTACGTGTTCGCATTATTCGGAGTTCTTTTGGTTCCATATCTTATTGAAAGGTCATTATAAAATGTTTATCAGCGGCTTGAACAGGTTTTTTGCAAGGCACGGCAGGATCATATTCGCCATATTCACCGGCGCCATAATCATCTCATTCGTGCTCTATTTCGCACCGGGATTCGGATTTTTCGACATGATAGGCAACAAAGGGGGCGCCGTAGACACCTCCGCTGTAATACTCGGGAAGAAGGTTTCTGACAAGGACATAGACAACAGCGTCAATTCCATGTCCATCATGATGTCCCTCTCCAACCCCGGCTTCAACATCCGCAACTCATACATGAGGGACCAGGCCGCACAGATGTCGCTGCAGAGGATCATGTATCTCCGCGCAGCTGCCGAACGCAACATATATGTCGGAGACGCTGCCGTGGCTGAATTCCTCCGTTCCGCCCCGCTCTTCCAGAAGAACGGCAAATTCGACAGCGGGATGTTCGACATGTTTGTGAAGCAGTGCCTCGCACCCTACAGGTATTCCAAGATGGACCTTGACCGTGCGGTAAGGGAGCAGCTCACCATTGAAAGACTTTTCAATGAGATAAAGGCCGGCGTACTCGTCACACCTGGAGAATTAAAGCAGTCTTTCGACCTCAGGAACGAGAAGTTCAAGATAAGGACCTGGAAGTTCGCCGGAGATGATTTTGCCGCAAAAGTCCAGGGCTCCGACAAGGACATCGAGTCCTTCTTCACGGCAAACGCGGAAAAATATGTGATTCCCGCAAAGTTCAAGATCAAGCTTGTCAGGTTCAACTATGTCAGCTATGACGGCAAGGTCACGGTGACCGATGAGGCGATCAAGAAGTATTACGAGGCGAAAAAGGATGAATTCAAGGAGAAGGATGCAGTCCTTCCTCTGGAAAAGGTCGCAGACAGGATAAAGAAGACTCTTTCTGAAAACGAGATAAAGGCTGTCGCAATGAAAGACGCACAGACATTTGCCGTCGAAGCCTACCAGGCCACCTCCGAGCTCAAGAATCACAAGTCAATGGTCGACGGATTCACCGCCTTCACCGAAAAGAAAGGACTGAAGACTTATGACATTGGATTCTTCAGCGTTGAAGATACCGTCATTAAGAATGTCGGCAGGGAGCCGGAGCTGGCGACAGCGGTCGCGGCACTTTTCATGGACCAGCCCGTATCAGATGCAATCCAGGGGGCAAACGCCTGTTTTGTGGCATGCCTGACGGAAAAGGAGGAGCCGCGTCCGGCAAAGCTTGAAGAGGTCAAGGAGAAGGTTGCAAAGGATTTCAAGAAGGAGAATTCAATCAAGCTCGCCCGTGAGTCCGCAAGGAACGCCGCACTGAAGGTCTCCGAAGCCATGGACGCCGGAAAGGCAATTCCTGAAATCCCCGACTGCAAGAAGGAGGATGTTCCTGAATTCAGCATGATGGCTCCGCCGAATTCCATGGACGCCATGTTCTTCGCATCGCTCGCGGAGGAGACCAAGGCGGGAAAGGTGTCGGCCCCCAAGGACACACCCGACGGATCAATCTTCATATGCGTCGAGAAAAGGACGCTTCCCGCAGATCAGGAATTCAAGGACAAGGAAAAGGAATTCAGCAGGGAATACGCATCCATGAAGGCACGTGCCGCCATGTCCATGTTCGAATCATCCCTGATGGCGAGATGCAAATTCCCGGCACCGGAAAAGAACGAAGGAAAACAGCAGGACAGGCAGTAAACCAAGGAGAATCCAAACATGATAGAACTTGATTTTGCAAAAGGCGACGGTCTCATACCGGCTATAGCGCAGGACTGGAAGACAGGCGAAGTTCTGATGCTGGCATACATAAACAAGCTTTCCTGGGATGAGACGCTAAAGTCCGGGAACGCAACCTACTGGTCCCGCTCCAGGAACAAGCTCTGGAAAAAAGGCGAGGAATCCGGCAACGTCCAGAAGATCAAGGAAATCCTCATAGACTGCGACGACGACACCGTAATCTTCAAGGTTGATCAGATCGGCGGAGCCGCATGCCACACCGGATACAGGACATGCTTCTTCAGGAAACTTGAAAACGGCGCCCTGAAGACGGTCGGCGAAAAAGTGTTCAACCCGGACGAGAAGTATAAGAAGTAGAGATACTGGATGCAGGTGTAATTTAGAAAGTAGATATTTAGAAGACAGTTC
>CAZDNQ010000495.1:0-3989 GCA_964506605.1 uncultured Victivallis sp.
CACCGGGCTTGCGAACGCCTCGTGCACAGGCCCTTTTGTCAGCACCTCCGGCTGCTCCTGGGCAGGTGTCGGGGGCGGACTGTCCATGTCCCCGGCGAACGCCGTTCCTCCAAAAGACAAAAGTGAAAAAACCGCCGCTGTCATAAGTATCGACCGACTATTTTTCATTGCATTTACTCCTTGATTTTAATGCGAAATCCGCAATTCAACCGCTCTGCTTCCTCTGTTCCATCCTCTGATGCACATCCTTGAAGAACTGATGCATCTTCGCCCTCGTCACCGGATCCTCCTTCTCGAACATGTTCTTCAGGTGCTGTACATCAGGTTTGGGAGGCGGGCGCCCGCCTTTGCCGCCCGGACCGCCCATCGCCTGCATCCTTTCGATCTCCTGGTCCAGGAACTCCTGCTTCCCTTCAGGACTCAGCGCAAGATACTCATCTACCTTCTTCAGCATCATTTTCTCGTGTATCGGACGCATGTTCTCGAAGAACTTCTGCTTCTCCGGCCCGGAAAGCTTTTCGACCGACGCAAACACCTCTTTCCTCTTTTCAGGATCCGATGAGCCGGCGTTTTCCAGATACTTAACCTTCTCCTCCTGCGAGAGCCTGGAGAAATTGTCCGAAGACACCACCTTTGCAATGCCCGCCGCCTCCAATGTCTTTGCGTCGGGGACGCGGACAGGACCAAAACTCCTGTACGCCACCAGCGACATCGTGCCCGATGCAAGCAGAGCCGCCGAAATCGTCAGATATTTCACCTTCATGTTGATTCTCCTGCGAATACCGTCGGGTTATGGCAAGTAACGCGGGGTATCACCCCGCGACTACTCGGGCAGGTTGCCCGAGCTACTTCATTTGCCGTCTTAACTTGTGACATTTGGTTCTCCTATTCCATGTCGCCGACATGCCCGTCGGCGAATGCGTAATTCTTTGCTCCTGCAGTTCCGGCTTTTCCGTGGAACGCCTCGTAGTCATACATGACCGGAGTCCTCGCGGCACCGACATTCTTCAGCAGGAAATCCTCGTTGAGCTTCCTTCCGCCCATCATGGTGTTGTATTGGTAGCTGGAACCTTCCGAAATGAAAAAGTTCTTCACGGTGTCCGACGGACAGTGGAAGATCTCCGTGCTGTTCAGATCAGTCGAGAGGACGTCGACTATCCGCGGATCGCTGTTCAGTCCGAGCGATGGCATGTCGGCCGCCACCGGCATGATCTCGTTGGAAGTCTGGAGATATCCCTGGAAAGTAAGGGATATGTTATGGAGGTTGTTGAGGCATTTCGAACTGTTCGCCTTCTGCTTCACCTTGCTCAGGGCAGGGGCGGTGATGGCGATCAATATTCCGATGATCGCAATGACCACCAGAAGCTCAATCAGCGTGAACGCTGTTGAGCGCTTCCGTCTTCGCAAAGAGGCTATGCCGGACACAGTCACCCTGCGGGCTACGCCTTGGCACGCGAGCAGCTCGATTAATGTAAATCGAGTTACTCTCTCCTTCGCTCTCGGGCTCTGAAAAGCCCTCGTAGCTACGGCGGGCACGGCCACCAACAGCTCGATTAGAGTGAAAGCATTTTTGATTTTATTATTCAAATCGGCAATCGAAAATCTAAAATCGGAAATACCTGCATCCTGCATCCTGGATCCTGCATCCTGTATCAGAGTCTTCATGGATTTCTCCTGGATTCGATCTCCCTGCGGATCTCGCGGATTCCCGCCAGGCTGAACCTGATCACATGGTCGGCAATGGTTCCAATGTCGATATCGATATGCCTGGATCCGAAACCGTCCTTCATATTATCCTTGTGCCGCTTGTGCATCACCACCGGATTGAAGCACTGCCCCATAATGCTCATCCCGCAGAGCTGGACGTCCTGGTCGGTCGCCTTGACGCCAAGGAGTTCCCGCACAAGAGCGTTCATGTTCTTCCTGAGAGGCTCTATGGATTCCTTCATCACATCCTTGAGAAGACCGGTGGGGTTTGCCATCTCCTTGTGGACTATCTCGAATTCCATGCTTTCAGGATCCGAGATCCTGTGCATGACCGAAAGTATCCTGGCGCGCAGCCTCTCTTCAGGAAGTGCGTCCTTTGGCAGCCCGCCGTCAACCGGATGCTTGTCCAATGACTTCTGAAATGACATTTTCCAGGACTCCACATAGAGGTTTTCCTTGCTCTGGAAGTGGTAGTTGATGGCGCTGATATTGACATCCGCAAGCCTGCATATCTCCTCATGGGTTGTATTGCGGAACCCTTTTTCAGCAAACAGCATACATGATACCTCAAGTATCCTGCTGCGGGTCTCAACCCCATCTTTTCTACGGCTTCCCTGCATCTTAAACCCCCTCCTTATAATTAATTCAATCATATATTTAAATTATCTAATTCAATTATATGATTGAACTAGCTATAGTCAAGCTTGGAAAAGAACTTTTTTCAAAGAAAAAAAGAATGCAATGGGAGCGTATAATTCAGGAGCCTTTATAGGCAATAAGGAGCGCGGCAATGTGCCGTGGCAGAGCATCTCTGCGAAGTCTGGTCCTGGCCGGCGAAAAGGTAGTGCAAGTAATCTTTCGCACATTTTTCTTCCAGGTCTTTGATTTGTCGTTTTCATTTCTTCGAGCATGAGGGGGTTCTCTCTGCCGGAGGCAGACCCCGAATGCTCCTCCTTGGGTTCATCCCGCCTTTATGTCTTCCAGGCCGTACATCTTCTCCATGTCCATGTACTTTACCGTGCCCCATTTCCTGCCGGTTATGTACCTGAGCCGGGCTGCGGTCAGCATCAGGGCCGATTCTCCGTCAGGAAAGCAGCCTACGACCCTTGTCCGGCGTCTTATCTCCCTCATGATCCTCTCCAGAGGATTGTTTGTCCTGATCGAACGATGATGTTCCGACGGGAACTGGTAGTATGTCATCGTCTCCTTGTATCCGTCCTCAAGTATCTTCGCCGCAGAACCAAGCTTCATCTCCTTCAACTTCTCTATGACGTACCGGGCTTTCTTCTCGGCCTCCCTTCTGTCCTCCTGGGCGTATATGGCCTTGAGCATCGAAGCCACCTCCTTCATCCTGTCTCTCGGAACCTTGCAGAGGATGTTCCTGTAAAAATGGACCACGCACCTCTGCCATGGCACATCCGGATAGCATTCCGCAAGCGACTCTATCAGCCCGATGCACTTGTCGGTGATGAACAGCTTCACCCCGTTCAGACCACGTGTCTTCAGGTACCTCAGGAAGTTGCCCCACGACTCCTTGTCCTCCTTGCAGCCCTCCGCAACTCCAAGAACATCCCGATACCCGGACCGGCTGACTCCCACGGCTACAAGAACTGAGACGGGCCTGACTTCCCCGCCCCAGCTGCGCTTCAGCGATATCCCGTCGAGATACACATACGGGAACTCCTCGGTTATCGGCAGGTTCCGCCACTTCTCTATGTTCTCGTACGACTTCTTGTTCAAGTCGCTGATCGTAGAGGAACTGACCCGGCTCCCCCACAATGCCTCGGTTATGTCCTCGACACGCCTGACAGACACCCCGGCCAGATACATCTCGATCAATGACTCCTCGATGGACACTTCCCGCCTGCGGTACCGCTCTATTATCGCAGTCTCGAACGGCAGCTTCCTCAGCTTCGGAACTTCAAGCTGCACCTCTCCAACCCTCGTCCCGAGCTTCCTCTTGTACTTGCCAGCCCTCGTGTCCTTACGGCGTTCGCTGTGCTCATATCTCCCGGCACAGCATATCTGGTCGGCCTCCTCCTGCAGAAGCTGGTTCAACGTCTCCTCGACCGTCCCCCGGACTATCTTGTCTATATGCTCCTTCACGGCCGTCTCATCAACCTTCATCATTTTAAGCTCTTTGACTTGCCCAACGTCGCTTCCAGTGGTACTCATAATCCATGGTCCTTCGTTTTGTTGTTTGTTTTTACTTAAGCAATATTAACTTAACAACAAATCGGGGACCTGTCTTTCAAAATGTGCGAAAATTACTGTACGTCATC
>CAZDNQ010000496.1:0-3989 GCA_964506605.1 uncultured Victivallis sp.
ATCGCTTGCGTCAACCGCCGAGAAAAGCTCCCCGAGCATATCTGAAAGGAAAGGGGTCTTCCTCGCCGATTTGAACTGAGTGCTGGAGTAGAGCCCTCCTATCATAATGATTTCATTGTCTCCCGCCACAAGCTCAGTATTTATGTTCCTTATGGAAATCACGGGGTTGTTGACAGTTATGTTGTTCTGTGTGAACGGTTCGGAACGGATTATTGTGCTGACTTCAGGATTTATGTTCAGCTTCACCATGTCCTCGTTTATCAGCACGGGCGTCACATTCAGCCTGACGCCTATTCGTTTGAAGAGGGTGGAGGTCGTGACAACACCGCCGTTTGTCTGTGTCTGAATTATGGGCACGTCTTCACCGGTGAACATGCTGGCGGTGGTGCCGAGATCCACTACGAGATTGGGAGATGAGAGGATTTTCGCGTCGCGGGCATTCACGAGCCATTTCATGAACAGGTTGAGATCTTTCAGGTTGCCGCCAGCTACTCCCTTTGAATAAGGATAGAAATTGAAGCCTCCTCCTTGTGTCGGAAGAGGGTTCTGGGTCGGAGCGCTCAAGTTGTAGCCGTATGTGCTTGTCAGACCCTTCGTGGCGTCCACTTTATTGTATTCAACGCTGACATCGCGCTGCATGCTATCGTCAATTAGGACTTCCACGACCTTCGCCTCAACCAGGATCTGGGGGATTTTCACGTCCATCGACAGGAGCGAATCCTTTAACTCGTCCATCTTTGTGCTGAGGTCGTTCACCACTACCAGGTTCTGGTCGGCGGACTCCTCTACAGTTCCGGCATTTGATATTATGCCCTCGATTGCGTCCAGGGCCGCCTTTGATTTCATGTTCCTGCAGCGGTAGATGATGGTGGATTTATCATCCTTGCCGGCTATGATCTTTAAGTAGGCTGGAATTTCCTGTGATATCTTCTGAGCGAGTTTCTCAGGAGGCGTCGGGACAAGGAGTTCCTCAATGCTCTTTAGAACGGATTTCTTGGCGACATCAGCCGAAGAATCCTTCTTGTCCGGCGTATTGTTGCACGCCGGAAGAAAGGCAATTGATATGCACAGGGAAACGATCTTGATAAAATATCTTGAACTCATACTGTGGTTGTTGGCACCTTTTATAAGTAACGAAAACATCTGCGATATATTATGCCGGAATTGAAAAATCTAGGAAAACTACCATAGCACCCAATATTCAATAATAAAGGGAACCTCTAAAAATTGGCAAAAGGGGTCAAGTGCTCAGCGGGAGAGTTTGGCCCCGAGCATTTTTCCGATATTCCTGCCGAAAGGTTTCCTGATGATTCCCTTTTCTGTGATTATCCCGGAGATCAGGCCGTTCGGCGTCACATCGAATGCAGGATTGTATACTGACACATCCGAAGGAGCTGTAAGCCTTCCGAATCCACGCCTGATCTCGTCACCGTTCCGTTCTTCGATCGGGATTCCGGAGCCATCCCTTATCGTGATGTCGACCGTGGAATAGGGTGCGGCAATGTAGAAAGGAATTCCATGGAATTTCGCGAGGATCGCAACTCCGTAGGTGCCTATCTTGTTTGCAGCATCCCCGTTTGCCGCAATCCGGTCCGCGCCGACGATCACCATGTCTATCTTCCCCTCCCTCATCACCTGCGCCGCCATATTGTCGCAGATTGAAGTGACATCCACGCCGGAGCGCTTGAGCTCCCACGCAGTGAGCCTGGAGCCCTGCAGCAGGGGGCGCGTCTCATCGGAATATACTTTTATCTTCATGCCCTTCTCATGCGCGGCATATATCGGAGCCAGCGCCGTCCCGTAGTCCGCCGTCGCCAGAGCGCCCGCATTGCAGTGGGTCAGTATGCCCATCCCGGGCCTGATCAGTTTCACGCCGTTCAGCCCAATGGAGTGGCACATCCCGATATCCTCGCTGACAATCTCCAAGGCTTCGAGAAGCAGGATCTCCTTGAGCCTGCGGATGTCGCAGATCCCGCCCGCAACCGCCTCCTCTGCTGTTTTCACAGAACGGTTCAGCGCCCACGAGAGATTGACGGCGGTCGGCCGCGATGAAGCCAGATAATCCGCAGTCCTGCGGATTTCGCGGACGAAGTCCGAAGCTTTTTTCGCGCGGCTGTGCTGCGATGCTGCCGCCAGCCCCAGGGCTGCTGCGCATCCGATCGCGGGCGCACCGCGAACGACAAGCCGTTTTATATAATCATAAATCTTTTCCGCATCATCGGTTTCAACATAGACAAGCCTCTCCGGAAGCATGGTCTGATCTATCATCCTTAATTTTCCCGGAAGGATGTCCTTGCCAGTTTTTCCCGGCCCGGGGTAGATTTTCTTTCTGGAACTGATCCATCTTACTGTATCAAGCATGGCACACTATCCTTTCTCCAGTAGTTCTTTGATCTCGGGCTTCTTCGCGACATCAGCAGGCTTGAGGCCCTCCTTGTTCTTCAGATTCCGGTCCGCGCCCTTTTCAAGCAGGAACTTGACTATGTCCTTTTCCCCTTTGACCGCAGCCTTATGGAGGGGGGTGTCGCCCTTTGAATCCGGAGTGTTGACCTCGGCCTTGTTCTCGATCAGGAATTTTACCGCATCCAGCTGTCCGGCCGACGCGGCCTTTGCGAGAGGGGATTCTCCTTTTGCGTTTGCAGTCCATATGGCTGCGCCCGACTTGAGCAGCAGCTCGAGGATTTTTACATTGCCGGTCTGGGCAGCCCTGTGGATTGGCGCGTCCCCGTTGATGTTCACGGCCTTGATGTCGGCCTTTTTCTTCAGAAGCGATTCGACCGCCAGGTACTGGCCTGCGAAGATCGCATTGTAGAGCGGCGTGTTGCCAAGCTTGTCCTTTGCGTTCAATGTCTTCGGATATGCAGACAGGACCGCCTCGATCCGGTCGCAGTTCCCTGCCCGTACCGCCTTTGTAAGATCCTCCAGCGCCTCCTCATCCGTCAGCCCTTTGGCGACAGAAGGGGCTTCCGTCTTTTTTTCAGCCTCCTTTTCCGCAGCAGCAATCCAGGAGCAGGGCAGAAGCAGGCCCAGTATCAGAATCAATGTCTTCATGGAGTGTCTCCTTAAATAAATATTTTGCAGGGAGCTATGCCTTGAATATGAAATATACAGCGCCCATGAGGCAAAGTCCCGCCCAGACGTAATTTAGTTTCAAGCCTTCCTGCATATAGAACAGCGAAAAAGGAACGAAGACCATCAGTGTTATGACTTCCTGGAGCAGCTTGAGCTGTGCAAGCGACATGGCCGAATGACCTATCCTGTTCGCCGGAACCTGGAGCATGTATTCGAAGAACGCTATCCCCCAGCTCGCCAGTGCGGCGATCACCCACGGCTTGCTGTTCAGATGCTTCAGGTGCCCGTACCAGGCGAATGTCATGAATATATTCGACAATGTCAGCAGAACTATGGTCTTGACGACTGCGGATGACATGATGAAACTCCATTTTTTCCTGTTTCAGAAAAAACATATTGAAATCTTCAAGAACAAAACCGGTATCAGAAAATCTCCATCGGCGAGGTCGGGGAGGCGGATGCAGAGACGGAAGGCGGGATTGCCCTCATCGCCTTTTCGGCGGAGCTGACAGCCATGGAAAACGCCTCCGCCATCAGCGCGGGATTTTCCGCCGCGGCGATTGCGGTATTGACGAGAACTGCGTCCGCGCCCATTTCGATTGCCGCCGCCGCATGGGATGGAAGTCCTATTCCGGCATCAACTACTACTGGTACAAGGGACTGTTCGATGATGATCCTGAGCATGCATTCAGTCCTGAGCCCCTGGTTGCTGCCGATAGGGGAGCCAAGCGGCATGACGGCATGTACGCCGGCATCCTCCAGCCGTTTTGCCAGAACTGGATCGGCATTTATGTATGGCAGGACGATGAACCCTTTGCCGACCAGTATCTCCGCCGCCTTCAATGTCTCGACGGGATCAGGAAGGAGGTAGTGCGGGTCGGGATGGATCTCCAGCTTTATCGATTTATAGCCGGAGG
>CAZDNQ010000497.1:0-3988 GCA_964506605.1 uncultured Victivallis sp.
GATCCGGAAAAATACTCCGAGGAGGTACTGCTGGCGCTCCAGAAGGCGGGAATGCCGCCGGTCATCCATGACTACCGTGTCAAGAAGATGCCTGACACGATCACCTGCTTCATTGCGGACAAGTATCTGAATTCCGATATACCGGAAGTGCTCGCGGCCGGATTTTCAAAGGAGAGGATGGTTCCTAAAAGACCTGAAGTCCGCAACATCCTGGCATCGGATTACTGGAAGGCGACATGGAAGGGAGGAAATATTACAATTGACGGAGAACCTCTTCCAAACGGCAAGAGTATCTTCCTGGAACGGGGCGCCCATGTTTTCGTGGCCGAAGGGCTCTCATGGGATTTCCGCGTGGAGAGGAGTTATGGGGAGAAGTGAAATGTGAATGATGAAAAGAAAACAGTAAATGAAAAATCAGGCAACATATGAATGCCAGGAAAGAAAATAATATTTCAGCAAGAATTCCGGAACTTGTTTCCGCTGCGCTCCTGGCGTATCTCGGCATATGCATGGTACGGCATTTCCTGATCACGGTCCCGTTCCCATATCCTGTCGAATACGCGGAAGGCGTTGTCGCAAACTGGATGCTCCGTCTGAGCCGGGGGCTGCTCCTGTATCCCGCGATCGGGCCAACGCACATCCCGTGGCTGCATAATCCATATGGTCCGCTCTTCTTCCATATTGCCGCGCCGTTCGCCGGCATCGGAAAAAGCGTGTTTCTGCTTCCGCGCCTTATTTCAGTAATCGCCTTCATCATATGCGTCTTCCTCCTATACCGTCTTTCCAGACGTGAACTTCCACCGGCCGCGGCGTTCGGTGCATGCGCACTTTTCGCGGCATCACCGCTGGTCTGGCGCTATGCGGCGATGGCGCGCGTGGACATGATGGCGCTTGCGGCATCAGTCGCGGCTGTCTTCTTCCTGGAAAAGGCGGTCCCAGGAAAAACTTCCGGCGCGGATTCCGCTATTCCGGACAAAGATGGGAACGAGAAATCTATATTCTGGTTCGTGGCAGGACTTCTTTCAGCGGCAGCAATACTTGTAAAGCCGTTGTTCATTGCCGCTCTTTTAACAGGCGCAGCAATGGGATTCCGCAGGAACTGGAAAAGTCTTGCGAACTTCGCAGCCGGAGCCGCAATACCATTTGCGGTTGCAGGCATATGGATAGTTTCGTCCGGCAATACAGCAATTGTCTCGCATTACACCGGGATGAACAGCATCGGGATCAACCTGTCTACGATGCTGCATCTGGCATTATCTGCCGCCGGACGCCATCCTTTCGTGTTCGCTATCCTATTGTTCGGGCTGTTGACAGGCAACAGGAATTCACCGAGGTGGTGCTTCGCCCTTTTTACAACGATATTGCTTGCGACATCCGCAAAGACAGGCGCAGATGCGAATTACTACCTGGCACCGATTGCGGCGGCGGTCCTCCTGTCCGGACCACTTCTGACACGTTTTGCCGGACGCAAGCGCGAACAGACGATCACCTGGTGCCTTGCGGTCCAGCTTGCATTGTACATCCCAATCGCCCCGCAGCCGGTCTTCACCGCGACTTATGGTCAGGAAGTTCCTGCGGGACAGACGGTGCTGACTCCGGCGGAATCCGACCGCGAGATCGGACGTCTTCTCGTAGAGGAAATCGGCGGGACCGATGGCCCGGTATTGGCCGACGATATAGGATATCTGCTTTCCGCGGGGAAGCAGATCCATCTCCAGCCGTTCCAATATGGCTGGCTAGCACGGAAAGGTAAACTCGACACCGCCCCACTGCTCCAGAAGATCCGCGACGGATATTTCTCGCTAATCATCATACGCGCAGCGCGTCCGGACGGCACCGGCGGAAGCGATTTCCCGGAGCAAGTAATAGAAACCGTGGAAAAAACCTGCAAGCTTGCCAGAGAGATCGGTCCATATAGGATTTATGCAAAGAAAGGCGAGTGATGAATAGAGTCAAGAACACGCCTTGCGGCGTTAACTACAAACTTATGCCTGATTCCTGGAATTGAACTCGCTCGTAGTCAATGCCGCGAGGCATGTTCTTTCTTACGTCAGGAGCTCCGGCCTGACCGATGGAGTGCGTGTGACAAAGTCACCGCTCTGCATTTATACCATTCAAAAGCGTAAATTACGTAATAAACGCAGCCTGCAAAAGATTCCGCCTGCACACTCCTGGGATTCGTCCTCGCTGAGGACTCATCGTGAATCAGAGGACAGCCTTTGCGGGCCTAACTACGAACATATTCCAAGCTCTATGTATTATGCTTGTAGTTAAGCCATTATTGGCTGTGTTTTAAAACCGTGAGACACGCATGAATGCGTTAACTACCAACGAAGACAAAACAGAGAAAAAACAAATCCGTTTGACTTTTGAAATCTGGACCTTACTGAAACTTCAGCTTCAGTCTCTCCATCGCCTCGATCTCCCTTTCGCGGGCCCTGGTATCGTGCATGGGATCGAGGTTGCCGGTTGCGGGGAAGAAAGGGAGCGGCTTCAAGGTGTCTGCGTCGAGTGTCTGGACCATGAGTCCGCCAATCTTCTCGTTCGGGAAATTGAGATACGTCGCATTCTGCGCCTTTTTGTAGATCTCGAGGCACGCCATTTCCCCAGTGATCTCGTATAGCTTCATTGATGCGGCGCAGCATTCCCTCACGTTCCACCACGGTGAAGTCCTGTGCTTCCTCCCTTTCACATCCGTCTTGTCGAAAAGCCCCTCGCCTGTCAGCAGATCGAAGTTCTTGAACATTATCCCGGCCTTGCCGTATCCCTTGTCGGAAGTGAAGCGGAGGATCTTGACCAATGTCGGGGAGAACCTTCCTTTGAATTCAGCCGAAATCCCCTCAAGTTCGGCGATGAACCCGCATGCCTCTGCAACGTGTCCGGGATCGCAGATCATATATCCCTCGGGCGTGATATAAGGATTGCCCTCCTTGCAGTTGTATTCCCAGAAATGTCCGGTCTCCGGATTGCAGAAGTGGTGCAGGATGAACTCAGCGATCATCGCCCCTTTCTTAAGCAGCTTCTCCTTCAGTCCAGGCATGACAGCCGCCGAGGCCCCAGAATATTCAATGCATTTCAAAGCATCCACAATGGCGCCCAGGGTCACCATTATGAAACCATGCCCGTTGTAACGGTTCCTCTTCTTGGTGACATGGTCGACATTCCTGAAGTTCATGCCGCATACGATGGATTCGTCGAGGAACTTGAGCCCCAGCGCAAGAGTTTTCCTGTCGGCTTTCAAGATTCCGTACTGCATGAACCCGGCGGCGGCAAAGACATGTGTGGGCTCGCATTCGCCCGGGGCGCAGGGCACATTTGCCGGATCGTCAGACGCCTTGTTGGTCGCCACGTCCACGATGAACGGAATCCTTCCGCCGTTCAACTCATATCTCTCCATCAAACACTGATGGATGAAATCGCAGTACTGGCTGAAGAATCCGCGGAGCCTGGCCTTGTGCCCGCAGAACTCTGATTCTTCGTCCGGGATCACGTTTTTAGTTAGCAGATATGACCAGATGCCAAGCCCGCGGCAGTCGCCCCAGCTCCAGACCTTCTGCTTCTCAAGCGGACGCATCTCGCCGCTGATCGAATCGACCTCGGCGAAAAGGCCGGGATATTTCACGCCAGGATGGAGTTTCTCAAACTCGGTCTTGATCCCCGCGAAATATCCGAGCGTCCTGTCCTGGTATTTCCTGTTGAAGGAGAGAAGCGCCTGCAGGATATCCCTGTCAAGTTTCGCCTCTTCGAGAATATATAGTTCGTAACGTGGAATCTTTTTCATGCCCCCCCCTGTACCACCTGCGGATAAAATCCAAGCTCCAGATTCCAAAATCCAGACATTAACTTGTTTAGAACAGCCATTATCGGCTGCGATAATTGGATCCACGTCCACAGGAGGTGTTCAACTGCAAACGGCCTGCAAATCTATCGGGGTTTCAGCTTTAGTCAAGCCCGAAGCACATTTTAGCGGTTCCGATATTTCGATGTT
>CAZDNQ010000498.1:0-3981 GCA_964506605.1 uncultured Victivallis sp.
CACTCCGGGCAGATGAATCGACCGTCCTCAAGCTTGGAGCAGCTGGCTGGCATGTCGCAACAGAAGCATCTCGGCCTGTCCGCGCATATGTTGCAGAAGAACTTTTTGCCGGCCGCACCAGTCACCATCATGCCTTCAGACACCTTCTTGCCGCAGGAGGCGCACGGCATCCAGGTTGTCGAGAGGCATTTCTCGGAACAATACAGGCTCTTGCCGTCCTTTCCTTTGAAATAGCTTCCTGATAGCACCTTGCCACATACGCAGCAGGTCGGCAGCGATGCCTGGAAACATGCCTCGGAGCAGAACATCTTGCCGTCGGAAGTCTTAAGAAACCTGTCACCTGGCTTGATTTCCCTGCCACACTTTGCGCATTTCGCGTTTTTGACAGCTGCCGGTGGTGCGCCTGATGCGGAAGGAAGCAGGATTCCCGCGCATAAAATCGAAAAAACCGCCATAACTGCCGCAAAAACAGCGATTTTGAAGGCTTTCCGGGGATTTTTCATGCTTTTCACGATGCCCAATGTAAAAATATTTAAGATTTTTGAAGTAATTTACTGGATAAGAACGCAAATGTAAAGCATTTTATGGTTCTTTAATTTTATGAAACAAGGACTATATTTTTGCTGAGAACTATGTCTCCGCATAATATAGGTACAGATGACAGAAACAACAAAACAGATTTGCGGCATTATCGAGATAAGGAACTCGCTTGGGCTCCATGCGCGTCCCGCCTCTCTTTTCGTCCAGATATCGTCCTCGTTCAAATCAGAAATCCTTGTCGAGAAGGACGGGGACGTAGTGAACGGCAAAAGCCTAATGGGCCTGCTGATGCTCGCCGCAGGCTGCGGCTCTAAAATCAAGCTCACAATCTCCGGAGATGACGCCGAAGCCGCATTCTCCGCCCTCAACACCCTCATCGAGAGCAAATTTAACGAGGAATAAGAAGCTATGCCGACGCAGGCCAACGAGTCTGTTCTCCATGGCATTGCCGCATCCCCTGGAATCGCGATAGGCTCTGCCCTTGTCCTGGCGAGGAACGAATTCTCCGTCGCACAGGAACCTATCCAGGCATCAGAGGTCGAAAACGAGATAGCAAGATTCCGCGAAGCCCTCTCCAAGACACGCGTCCAGATCCAGGAGCTCCAGCTGAAGATCCAGAAGATACTCTCGGAGAAGGATTCCAGGATTTTCGACGCCCACCTCCTCATCATCGACGACAGGATCCTGATGGACGAGATCGAACAGAACATCCGGAAGGACAAGCTCAACTCCGGTTTCGTTTTCAGCAAGGCCATACAGCGCTATATTGTCGCAATCTCCTCCATCGAGGACAAGTACTTCCGGGAAAGGGCCGCAGACATAAAGGACGTCGCGGAAAGGATCCTCAAGAACCTCCATGGCCGCGAGGATGTCTTCCTGGACCACCTTCCAGGTGAAAGGATCATCATCGCTCACGACCTCACGCCGTCCGACACCGCCGGACTGGACCGCGAGAACGTCCTGGCATTCGCCACCGAGTCCGGCAGCAGGACCTCGCACACCGCCATCATGGCCCGTTCGATGCAGATACCTGCCGTAGTAGGCACCAACAATGTCCTGAAACTCATCAAGAGCGGTGATCTGATAATCGTAGACGGCCATACCGGCAACATAATAGTCAATCCTTCCCAGAGTACGCTTTCCTCATATGCTGAAAAAGAGACGAAGGAGCAGAAGTTCTACGAGGAAATGCTCCAGGAGAACAACCTCAGGCCTGAGACGCTTGACGGCTTCAGGGTGCAGCTGGCCGCAAACATCGACAAGTCCGAGGAGATCACCAACGCCAAGCTCTACGGTGCCGCAGGCGTAGGTCTCTTCAGGACGGAATATCTCCTTATAAACAGCGCAGGAGTGCCATCCGAAGAGGAGCAGTTCGCCGTCTATTCCAGTCTCGCGTCCGCCCTTGAGGGCCAGCCTATGATCATAAGGACCTTCGACGTGGGCGGCGACAAGCTCTCGGACGTGATAACCCCTCACCATGAGTCGAATCCATTCCTGGGATGCAGGGCTGTAAGGCTTTTCAGGGATCATGTCGAGATCATCGAACACCAGATCCGCGCCATCCTCAGGGCTTCCGCATTTGGAAAGGTGAAGATGATGTTCCCGATGATCACATGCACCGAGGAAATGGACGAAATCCACAAGATAATACGCAAGGTCAAGGACGATTTCATCCTAAGGAAGGTGCCATTCGATGAAAAGATCGAGATCGGCATTATGATCGAAATTCCGTCCGCCGCCATACAGGCGGACCAGCTGGCGCGGAAGGTTGACTTCTTCAGCATCGGCAGTAATGACCTCGTCCAATACACTATGGCGGTCGACAGGACAAATGAAAAGGTCGCATACCTCTACCAGCCAGCCAATCCAGCAATCTTGAAACTCATCAGACACGTAGTCACCTCAGCGCGCAAGCACAGGATATGGGTCAGCATCTGCGGTGAAATGGCTGGAGATCCAAGATACACTCCGCTGCTTCTCGGAATGGGCATTCATGAGTTCAGCATGACTCCCGCATCCATCGGCCCTGTGCGCAGGCTCATACGAAGCCTCCGGATGCATGACGCCCAAAAGCTGGTCGAGAAATCCATGGAGGCGAATTCCGCAAAAGAAGTCATCCAGATGTGCGAGGAGATAATCTTCAAGGCCGCGCCAGACATAATGAATCTCGCAGGAACAGGAGACTGATCATGCCAAAGATGAAAAAAATGGCAAGGCCAGGCTGGGACAGGTATTTCATGGACATCGCCGAAGTCGTCGCCACAAGGAGCAATTGCCTTCGGCGCCATGTCGCCGCCATCATCGTCAAGGACGGCAGGATCATATCCACCGGATATAACGGCACCCCTCGGGGCATCAGGAACTGCCATGAAGGCGGCTGCAAAAGGTGCTCATCCGATGCGCCTGCAGGAACAAAACTCGGAGAGTGCCTCTGCAGCCACGGCGAGGAGAACGCCATCGTCCAGGCCGCCTACCATGGCATTGCAGTAAAGGACTCCATCCTCTACACGACTTTCAGCCCGTGCCTCATATGCTCTAAGATGATCATCAACGCCGGAATCAAGGAGGTCGTCTACCAGGACAGGTACGCCCTCGACGACACCGCCAGGAACATCCTCAAGGAGGCGAAGGTGAAGGTCAGGACGCTGAAGCTGAATTGAATTTCGAATTTAGAATGACGAATAATGAATAACGAACTGGATCCCTCTCCTTGAAAGATGATTGTCTGATGTACTTGTTCGGCTATAATACTTCGTTATTCGGCATTCATTATTCAGTATTCGATATTCTAAATTAATGGTTGCAATCAATGCCTCGCTTAATTTCACACTCCCTTCCCATGTCCCGCAAGGAAATGGACCGTCTCGGCTGGAATGAGCTCGATGTCCTCCTTGTCAGCGGCGACGCCTACGTCGACCATCCTTCATTCGGCATCGCGATTATCGGGAGGGTTCTTCTGTCAAAAGGCTACAGGACTGGCATCGTCGCCCAGCCTGACTGGAAAAACCCTGATTCCCTTAAGCCCATGGGCAGGCCAAGGCTTGCATGCGCCATAAGCGCCGGAAACCTCGATTCAATGCTCAACATCTATACCGCCGCGAGAAGGATCAGAAAAGACGATGCATATTCTCCCGGAGGACGCACCGGACTCCGCCCGTCCCACGCAACCGTCGTCTACTCACAGATGGCGAGACAGGCATTCCCGGACCTTCCTGTCATAATCGGCGGCATCGAGGCGAGCCTGCGCAGGTTCGCGCATTACGACTACTGGCAGGACAAGCTCAGGTCGTCGATTATCGCCGACAGCAAGGCCGACATCCTTGTCTATGGAATGGGCGAACGCGCCATCACCGAAATCATGGAGAGAATCTCTTCAGGCAAATCGTTTGAGCAGATCAAAGGGACCGCAAGAATACTCGGAAAGAATTCCGCAGACGCCTT
>CAZDNQ010000499.1:0-3978 GCA_964506605.1 uncultured Victivallis sp.
GCCTCTATCGGCCGCTTACTATCTTTTCGTATTGGATGAACGCCGGAATCGCGGGAATGTATTCCCCGTCGTTCAGGGCTGTCAATCTGCTCCTGCATGCAATTTCAGTTCTTCTGGTCTTCAAACTGGCCATGAGACTGCGCACAGGAAGATATGCGGCACTGCTTGCTGGAATCCTATTTGCCGTGCATCCGCTCCACACGGAAGCCGTCATACCCGCCTTTGGACGTGGAGAGGTGCTCTGCGGACTCTTTATCTTCGCCGGCCTGATATTCCACACCTATGCTTCAAGGAACGCATTATGGACTGTCGGAACAGCAATATGCCTGGTGCTTGCCTGCTGGTCGAAGGAGCACGGTGTGGCTCTTATCCCCCTCTGTATTGCGTACGACTTCTATTCAGGCAGGTTGAAGATGAAGGAATTTCCCGGAAGGAAATGGATACTTGTCTATTCACTATATGCCCTGGCGCTCGTGCCGGTTGCGGTTACTAGGATTCGTGCGACAGGGACCCTTATGCCAGCTATGACGCACTTTGACGCCTTTTTCGACAACCAGCTTGCGCTTTGCTCACTGGATGTGCGTGTCCTGAGCGCGATTTGGATTCAGGTGCTGGCGCTATGCAAGTTCGTCTGGCCGCAGACATTGTCGCACGATTATTCATATGCGCAGCTGCTTCCACTGAAAACCGGAATGGAACTTGCCATGGGTGCTGCCCTTCTTGTCTTTTTCATCGCGGTTCCATTTATCCTGTCATATCTTTTCCCGCGCTTGAGGAAACAGCTGATCTTCTTTTTTGCCTGCTATGTCATATGCATACTTCCGGCATCCAACATCATCACCCCTACAGGGACGATATTTGCTGAGAGGCTCTTCTACATCCCGAGCGTCTGGCCCTGCCTGGCGGCAGCGGTGCTTTTAATGAGATACTCGAAGAAGATCGGGGGCGGATTGGTATTTTGGACTGTAATTTTTGCCATTGCTGCGTTTGCAGGAAGGACTTTTGTCCGTTCAGGCGACTGGCATGACCAGATGAGCATTTCACTTGCTGGCGTGCGTACTTCTCCGGCAAGTGCGAAAACCTGGAACAATCTGGCCGTGCAGATGGCGCATGAAGGAGATTTTAAAGGTGCAATCATCTCATGTGACAGGGCGATTGCAATCTACCCCGGCTTCAAGATGGCTCATGTCAACAAGGCCTACTATAACATAAAACTCGGGAACTATGCCGAGGCGGAATCGGAATTGCGGAAAGTAGTGGAAATAGGAACTGGAGATCCGGAAGTATATAATAAACTCGGTGCTGTCCTGGCAAATCTTGGAAAGCCCGAGGAGGCCGCTAAATTCTGGAAGACTTCGCTTAAGCTCAACGGCGATCAACCCATGATCAAACGGGCTCTTGATGATTTGCTGAAGGAAATGGAGCAGGGAAAGAAAAATGACAGCAACTGATACAAGAAAAGGGATGAAACGCTTCCTGCCATATGCACTACTCGTCTGCATCCTTGCGGCGTTGCTGCCATATATCGATTCAGCCCGCGGAGATTTTGTGTTCGACGACGTGCCCCTCATCCAGAGCGACCCCTTCTACAAGCAGGAGGCCAATCCTCTGAAATGCTGGGAGCGCGACTTCTGGAAGGAGAACAGGAAGCAGGGGCTGTACAGGCCCTTCACCCTCTTTACCTATTGGCTCAACGCAAAGACAAGCGGTCTATATTCTCCTGCATTCAGGACGACAAATCTCATACTGCACATGCTCGTCGGAATTCTCGTCTTTACTCTTGCCATGCGGATGAGGCTAGGTCACTGGCCTGCGATCTTCGCAGCTGTGATTTTTGCCGTCCACCCGATCCATGCGGAGGCGGTGATCCCTGCGTTTGGCAGAGGAGAGCTCCTCTGCGCGCTTTTTCTCCTGCTGTCTCTTGTGACCTACTCATATGCCGGCAGGAACAGGTACGCTATACCTATTGCCGGAGCATGCTTCCTCCTTGCCTGCTGGTCGAAGGAGCACGGCCTCGCCGCGCTCCCATTGTTCGTCCTGCTTGATCTATACCTGAAAAGACCGTCCGGACGGGATGAGTTCACCGGATTCCTGAAGGAGAAATTTCCTGCATATGCCTTTTTTGCCTTCGTTGCCGCCGTCTTCTTCGCCTCCAGGTATTTAGCCCTGGGGACCCTGATCCCCTCAAAAGCTAACTTCGATCCTTTCGTGGACAACCAGATTGCCCTCTGCAAGTTCCCGCTCGATGTAATAAGCGCCCTGAAAATCCAGGGCCTTGCCCTGGTGAAATTCTTCTGGCCGGCTACCCTGTGCCACGACTATTCCTATGCCCAGCTCATGCCTTCTGTCTCTGTCTTCGACTGGAGGGCATGGCTGACAGTGCTGGTTTTCGTTTCCGCGCCCCTTGGAATTGTATTGGTTTTCAGGAAACTGAAAATCAAAATTGCCTTTTTTGTCTTTGCCTATCTCATCTGCATCCTGCCTGCCGGCAACTTCATAATCATGGCTGGAACTATCTTTGGAGAAAGGCTCCAGTACATACCGAGCATCTGGCTGTGCATGGCTGTCGCGGTTGTTGCATCGGCAATGTTCGGGAAGATAGGTTTTAGGACAGTGATTGTATTGGTTGCACTTGTAGTAGTGGTCCTCTCGTTCAGGACATATGCAAGGGGTATTGACTGGGAAAACCAGATGAGTCTTGCGGTGGCAGGGGTCAGATCCGCTCCATTGAGCGTGAAGACCTGGAACAACCTCGCAGTCCAGCTTGGTGAAGCTGCCGGACGTGAAGACGAACCTGCCGAGAAGGCCAACAAATACCAGGAAGCTGTCATCGCCTGCAGCAGGGCGATAAAGCTTCATCCGAATTATGTGTCTGCCATCGCCAACAGGGGAATCTATAATTCATGCCTGGGCAATTTCAAGGAGGCGGAGGCCGATCTCCGCAGGGCCATATCCATGTATCCGAAGCATTTCGCAGGCACATACACTCTGGGAGCCTTGCTGGCCAACCAGGGTCGCTTCGATGAGGCCAGGGAAATATGGGAGGGGCTTCTCGAAAAATATCCCGATGACAAGATGCTGCGGGATTCGTATGCCAGGCTCCTTGGAGATATCAACAGGAAGTCGTCCTCCGGAGAAAAATAAGGCCCCCTCAGGATTGACAAATCCCGAATTTGAATTATTATTCCCTCCCCGTCAAGTTAAATATAGGAACTATTGACTGCAATGTCCAGGAAAAACCATAACGACGAAGAGAAGAAGGCGGCTGAGGGCGGCGCCCACAAGGCCGAACCGTCTGACGAATCCACTAAGGCAAGCGGCAAGGGTGGCGAAAACAGCATCCCCGCCGAGCCCGAACTGTCGGCTGAGGACAAGCTCCGCCAGCGCATTGCTGAGCTCGAACTCGAACTTGCCGCCACCAAGGACAAGCTTCTACGCGCCCATGCCGACTTTGATAATTTCCGCAAGAGGAACTACAAGGAGATGAGCGATCTCAGGACTTATGTGAAAGCCGACACCATTGAGCCGGTTCTGAGCGTGTTCGACCATTTCAAGCTTGCCCTCGATGCGTCTGAAAAGAAGCCGGACTTCAAGGTTCTTAACGATGGCATGAAGATGATCCTGGCGGAATTCCATAAGGCTATGAACGACCTCGACATCACGATCATCAATGTTTCCGAGGGTCAGATTTTCGATCCCAACCTGCACGAGGCCGCAAGCAAGGAGAGCTCCGAAAAGGTTGAGGAAGGGAAGATTCTCAGGCAGTGGAGGCAGGGGTACAAGATGGGTGAAAGAGTTCTCAGGCCCGCATCCGTGGTCGTCAGCGGCGGACCTGCGAAACGCGAGGACAAGCCCAAAAGCGAAGACGAAAAGAAATAAGAGCATATCCATATGTCGTCATCTAAACAGGATTTTTACGAAACCCTCGGCGTGCCGAAGACATCTACTCCGGAGGAGATCAAGAAGGCCTACCGTAAG
>CAZDNQ010000500.1:0-1645 GCA_964506605.1 uncultured Victivallis sp.
AGAAAACCTGGGACAATATTTTGATGGATGTGCAACAACAAAATCGATCCAGGGAGAATGCATCGCTTCGCACCGAGGTGAAACTTTTCTTCCCTGTCTTTTGCAGAGAAAACGGCCTTGATGAATTTGACAGAAATGTAGTCCTGCTTCTCCTGATGCTTTCGACTAGCGACAAATGCAAAGAAATGTTTGCCTTGGGTAAGTTAGAAAAGGAATTGCAAAAGGGTGAAGGGTTAAGGATCGATACTATCCTGTCCATCCTTTGCCCGGATTATCGCCGGCAGCTTCTGTGCCGCAAGCACTTCAGCATAGACGCACCCCTGATAAAGCAGGAGATTGTTTGCCTTGATTACTGTGACGATAAGACTTCGAATATCCTCGAGCAAAGAATATGTCTCAATGAGCGTTATGTTCGGTACCTGATTGGCGACAACAATATGTACAGCCAATATTCCAAACATATCACAAGAGAAAGAAGTTCAGTCAGCCTTGATCAGATCGTCATGCCTGGCAACACAAAAGAAGAACTGGTCTTGCACGTTGGAAAATATCTGCGGGACAGGAACAATGGGAAATCAACGCGTCTGGACAATTTTTATGGATATGGAACCGCTCTTGCTCTGCTTTTTCATGGACCGTCCGGTACAGGAAAAACCATGATGGCCAAGGCTATGGCTGCAAACTTCAATAGCCAGCTTCTGATAGTTAGATTTAATGACAATAACCAGTGGTGGAAAAATGAAGAAATTATAGACACTGCTTTTCAGGAAGCAGCGCTGAACAATGGATTTGTTTTTTTCGACGAGGCAGATGATCTTTTCGAGAATGGTTCTTCCCTATCCCGCAATCTTCTTCTAAAAATCGAAAAAGCCCGCTGTGTGGTTATTCTCGCTACAAACAAATCCCTTGATTTGGATCCGGCCATGGAGCGCCGCCTGTCCATGAAAGTCTACTTCCCCATGCCTGATGCAAGTCAACGGTTGAACCTGTGGAAAGCGCTGATGCCGGATTTCGTCTCTCTTGCTCCTGATGTGGATCTGGAATACCTTGCTAACCGGTATCTCTTTTCCGGCGGTCTAATCAAAAACAGTATTTTCATGGCAATCAATGCCATAAGCAGGGATGACGCCGGCCCCGCAACCCTGTTCCAGAAGCAGCTTGTGCATGCAGCCGATTTGCAGTCCGTCTCCATGGTTGATAGGGGTGAGTTCTGCCGGTCATATACCCCGCAACGGAAAATCAACGAATTGCCCCTGGGCCGTCACCCGCTGGACGAACTTAGAAACATCGCCAGGGTCTATCATCTCCTTCAGAAGGAAGGATTGGGACTCAATGTCCTGATTAGCGCATCTCATCTGGAAACGGGCATTCATGCGGTGGAGGCTCTTGCCGCCGAATGTAACATGATAGTTAAATCCTATAACTATCATGATGTGAGCAGCACTGATAAAGAGAGCAGAGTCATCGATCCCATAACCCAAAAAAAGATTACGCGCATGGATTATGCATTTAAGCCGATACCCGGTGATTCTTCACTCACTCTTTTTGTCGATCACGAACGGCTCATCCAATGGAAACAGGCTGAGGAAAACAATAAAATCAGTATATCTTCATCAAGGGTATCTTTGCAAAATCATCTGCGTTT
>CAZDNQ010000500.1:1745-3977 GCA_964506605.1 uncultured Victivallis sp.
ACAATAAAATCAGTATATCTTCATCAAGGGTATCTTTGCAAAATCATCTGCGTTTACATAATGGTCTTTTCTGCATGGTGGTTCATCAGGGACAATATAATGTTTTGCCGGTTGAGTTTCACGTCCATTTAAAACTGGAATATCCTCTGGAAGAAATGCAGATGCAGCATTGGGAAAATAAATTATCGTCGATCTCCGTTAATAATGGTGATCTGGTTGAACTTGTAGAGCATTATCCCATGCATATTGAAGAAATAGATTTCATCACGCAGCGGGCTTTAATCCAGTCCATCATTGAGGGACAATCTCCCCATCCTTCTCTGGATACCGTGAAATCGGTAATTGCCCGGTATCGAAGTAGAAATGAGATGCCATTGTTATTTGGCAAGAGATAGAATATTAATGTGAAAAATTAAATTAGGTGCCTGGAGGATGTCGATGAATACGTATCTCAGTAAATCGCTTTATATCAAGGGGTTGCAGTGCCACAAAGCCCTCTGGCTGCAGAAATACCAGCCGGAGTTAAAAGACGAAGTCCCGGAATCTCTCCAGGCAGTGTTTGATTCGGGAACAAACGTGGGAATTTTGGCTCAGGAGCTTTTCCCCGGTGGCCTGCTCGTTCCTTATGAGGGCTTAACCCATCAGGAGCAAATCGAGGCAACAAGGAAAGCTATCGATGATGGTATAGATACAATCTATGAAGCCGCGTTCAGCCACGATGATATCTTCACCAAGGCTGATATTATCCATAAAGGGACTGAAGGCTGGGAATTATATGAGGTGAAGTCTTCAACAGGACTTAAGGATGTCTATATCGAAGATATCGCCCTCCAATATTCCGTACTTGCCGGTTCCGGGCTTTCTTTGTCCAAGGCCTGTCTGGTTCATATCAACAACCAGTATGTTCGTCACGGCGCTATCGATGTCCGGCAGCTTTTCACCATCCTCGACGTGACAAAAGAAGTCATTTCCCTGCAGGAACATGTCATGGATGCTATAGCAGGAATGAAGAATATGCTTAATAAGGAGATACCAGCTATTGATATCGGCCCCCACTGTAAAAATCCCTATGAATGCGATTTCAAGGGTTACTGTTGGGCACACATTCCATCTCCTTCTGTCTTTGACTTTAGAGATCATGGGAAGCCTAATGCTTTTGCCCTTTATGAAAAGGGTGTCGTCGGAATGGAAGATGTTCCGGTTGATGTCCTCGGTTGGCGACAGAAGTTGCAGCTCGAGGGATACATGCATCATAAGAACCATGTTAATAAAGAGGCCGTGGAAAAATTTCTCGATTCTCTCTGGTATCCCCTGTGCTTTATGGATTTTGAGACATATTTCCAGGAACCGGTGCCACTTTATGACGGCACCAGACCTTTTCAGCAGGTGACGTTTCAGTTTTCTCTCCACATTCATTCTGAGCTGGACGGTGAACTGCAACATGTTGAGTATCTTGCCGATGGTGCGGTAAATCCGCAGGCGGAATTTCTGGAAAGGCTTTTGGCGTCGGTGCCGCAAAACGCGTGTATACTGGTTTGGAATCAAACTTTCGAGATTAGTCGTTTGAAGGAACTCGCCGCAGCATTTCCCGAAAAGGCCGCTGCAATAGAAGGTCTGATTAGCAACATCCGTGATTTGATGATCCCCTTTCGGAATAAGTCAATTTATCATTGGCAGTTTGAAGGTTCCTACTCGATCAAGTATGTCCTGCCTGCGTTTGCGCCGGAGCTTTCATACGATAATCTTGAGATCAGTGAAGGTGAAACAGCAGCTTCCGAATGGTTACGCATGACCAGAACAAATGACGAAGCTGAAAAATCACTTATTCGACAAAACCTTCTGGAATATTGCAAAATGGATACATATGCGGAAGTACGAATTCTGGAAGAGATGAGGAAGATGACAGGAATATGAATAATACATGCCGTGAAAATAATAACGGCATAATTTCCCGCGAGACCTGCAGCACTGAGATACACCATCCCAAAGTTGGCATATTCTGGTTTATCAAGACTGAGGAGAAAGACTACGTAATAGCTGATACCGTGCCTTGTGAAAAGGGAGAACAGTACGGCATTGCCATTCAGTATGGCGGTCACTATGATTTCTGGGAAATGCTTAAGCCCAAGTCAGAAGCGGAAAAACTGTTAAAGTCATGTCCGTACGATACTTATCCGCGTGGCCGTGTTGTCTTTTTTCCTGACACCGGAACGTTTTGTGTTTATCTTGACG
>CAZDNQ010000501.1:0-3970 GCA_964506605.1 uncultured Victivallis sp.
GCAGACAAGATACGCATTAAGCTTCACATCTTAATGTAAAATAGCCTGCGCCTGAAGAAGAAACAAGACAAAAAGAACTGATTAAATCGCATGAAATGAAATAATGGGGATTTGATATGGGCGCATCGGACCGGTATGGACTATTTCCGGAAATCAGGCGTCAGCGAGCTGTCCGACCCTACATCCTGGATGAAGCCGTTCTCGAACCCGAAAGCTTCCAGCTCCCTGCATGCGGATTCATATTCCACGGAACTTATGCAGCGGTCCATCTCAGGATGCTTGGACGCGAGATGGGTGGAATAATACTGTCCCATAAGGCTGATGTATGTCCTGTTGCCCAGGTTCGTGTCGATCCACTCCAGGGTCTCATGTATCGAATTCGCGTCATTCGGCAGAATCAGGATGCGGATCAGAAGCCCCCTGTACGCAATACCGTCCTTGTCCAGCTTCAGATGCCCGACCTGCCGGAACATCTCCAGAATTGCGGACTTCGCAACATCAGGATAGTCGGCGGCACCGGAATATCTCCGTGCCATGGCAGGCGAAAAATATTTGAAGTCGGGCATATAGATGTCGACAAGGCCTTCGAGCGTCTCCAGCGTCTCCTTGAGCTCATATGCGCTGCTGTTCCATAAGACCGGGATCACCAGCCCCTGCTTCCTGGCCATGAGAAGCGAATCCCTTATCATGTGCGTAAAATGGGTCGGAGTCACCAGGTTTATATTGTGGGCGCCCTGGGCCTGCAGGTCGAGCATGCGCCGGGCAAGATCGTCAATCCCAATCTCATTTCCATATCCGGAATCGCTTATCCTGTAGTTCTGGCAGAAAACGCAGCGCATGTTGCAGTGTGAGAAGAATATCGTACCGCTTCCCCTGTTCCCGCTGATCACCGGCTCCTCGCCAAAGTGCAGCGAGCACGTGTTGACCTTCAGCCTGCCGCCCGCACGGCAGTATCCGAACTCAGTGACTCGGTCGACTCCGCATTTCCTAGGACAAATCATGCAGCGGAACCTGCCGCCCGCGGATTTATTTTCTGACTCAGCCATCTGTGCTTATGGAACTCCTCTGCTGTTCTTTGATCCTTGAAGCCCGCAACATATAGCCCGCAACATGATTTTCAACCATCTGCCTGCCTGATATGCCAGCCAGTATTCCACCCTGCATTCATAGACATGCCTGTTTTACGGCAAACTCTCCAAACCTGTACAAATGCCATATACACTTATTTATATTAGTTTTTTGTATTTCCATGCTGCTTTTTGGATATTATTAAAGAACAACAGTATATTCCTGACAAAAGCGATATGTCGTATAATAATCGTAGAATTTAAATGAAGTCCATATCAATAATAATTCTACTCACTGCTACCTGTGGTTGCTCAACAATCACCACTATGGAAAGCGATAACTTTATCAAGAAGGTTTATTCAGGAACTCAAAATGACTTCAAAGGGATTCCTTGTCTTGCCAGTGATGAGTTCGGGTGGGGATTAATTGCCTTTTTTGATTTGCCTTTGAGTATTGTTGCAGACACTATAATTTTGCCATACACCATCCCATATGACAAGGCAAATTATACAAAAAGAGAAAGTAATAACATAAATATTCCTCAGGATGAAGATTCGGTTTCTCCTTACTGTGTTCCGGTGCAGGATGCCCGTGGACGATAGATGGAAGCAACAATAAAAAAACATAATAACTATAAAATAGAATTCTATCCGGACGCCAGAGGTCTTAGCCTTCGCAAAGATGACTACTTGACATTTTGACGTTATAACGCTATGGTGACTATATAGAAAGGAGAACTGTCATGAGCGTAGCAGTTAAACGTGCAACAATATATTTCGACATGTCACTTCACCGTGTATTGCGTTTGAAATCTGCCGAAACCTCCAGAAGCATGTCTGAACTGGTCAATGAAGCTGTATCTACGGCTCTTAACGAAGACCTGGAAGACTTGGAGATATTCAAGAAACGGGCGAAAGAATCCACTGTTTCCTTTGAATCCGCCTTAAAGGAGCTGAAGCTAAATGGGAAAATATAGGATAGAGCTCAAGAAAAGCGTTCAAAAGGATTTCGAGTCAATACCCAAAAAGGATCTTCAAAGAATTGTCGTGGCAATAGAATCATTGTCCGACAATCCCCGCCCCCCTCAATCCAAGAAGCTTTCCGGACTTGAGCAGTACCGATTACGGCAAGGCAATTATCGCATCCTCTACTCGATACAGGACGACATGCTAATCGTGTTTGTTGTCGCAGTTGGACATCGTAAAGAAATCTATAGATGATCGAACTATTCCCATTCTGCCAATATTCGGACCTGTTGCTTTTATATGGCATATCATATCGACCCAGCTAACTGCCAGGTCAAATTCCAGAAAACCGACGCATAAAAAAAGTCCGTGGCTCTTCTTCTAAGAAAAGCCACGGACTTAGAAATCCATTAAACAGCCCTTACGGGCTTAACTGCAAACATATTTGCATTCATGCCGCTGGCATGTCAGTCGAGAACCCCTTCCATGAGATCCGTAGGAAGAGGAGCCGGCTGCGCGCATGTGCTCTTCAGCACATAATGCTTCCTGCTCTTCGATGAGAGCTCGAACGCATGCATGATTTCGAGCACGTGGTATGCGAGCTCGCCGGAAGCCCTGTGGGCCCTTCCCTTCTTCACGGCTGCGGCGATGTCCGCGGCTGCGATAATACGCGAGTTCTTCGCATACTTATGGGTGAGCACCGATTCCGACCAGTTCTCGTTCCCAGGGCGGTAGACCTTGACGGGTCCGCCGAAGGTGTTCGGATCCGGAACCATCATGCTGCCCTCCGAACCGTAGATCTCGATCGGGCTGTGCGCATGCCTCCAGCATTCCCAGCTCATCACAACCGTGATCATCGCGCCGTTGTGGAACTCAAGAGTTCCGGAGCAGTGCGTCGGGACTTCAACCTTGATCTTCGCGCCGAAATGCTCCTTGCATCCGGCGATCCTGACCGGGAACGAGGTCTGCGTGCAGGCCGACACGGTCTTGACCGGTCCGAGCAGATGCACAAGCGCCGTCATGTAGTACGGTCCGAGATCGAACATCGGGCCCGCGCCGGTCTGGTAGAAGAAGAACGGGTTCGGATGCCAGGCTTCCGGACCGCGCCCCATCATGTAGGCGGTTCCTGCGAGAGGCCTGCCGATCCAGCCGTCGTCGATGATCTTCCTGCAGGTCTGGAGTCCTGCGCCGAGGAAGGTGTCAGGGGCGCATCCGACCCTGAGCTTCTTCTTCTTTGCGAGATCTATTATCTTCTTGCCGTCTGCGAGCGTGATGGCGAGAGGCTTCTCGCAGTGGACATGCTTGCCGGCGTTCAGTGCCTTGAGGTTGATCTCGGCGTGGGCGGCGGGGATCGTGAGATTGACGATGAGCTCCACTTCGGGGCTCTTTATTATCTCGTCCACCGTCATGGCCTTGACCTTGAACTCCTCGGCCTTCGCCTTTGCGGCGTCCATGTTGATGTCCGCGCATGCGACGATCTCGATGTCCTGGAAGGTCGGACCATTCGTGAAATACGTCTTGCTGATGTTTCCGCAGCCGATTATGCCAATCTTCATTTTTGAAGCCATGGTTACTTGTTGCCCTCCCCGAGCTTGCTTGCGACAAGGTACTTGTAGCTGTCTTCTACAGCCTGGAACATGTCGGTGTCGCACTTGTCGAGTTCGACGACGAGCCAGCGGAGCACTTTAGGATCTGCGGCGTCTATGACCTTCTTGAAGTCCATCTTGCCCTTGCCGACTGCAACCATCGCCTTGTCCTTTTCGAGGGGGCCGTCCTTGATGTGGAGGAGCGGAGTGCGCTTCTTGAACTTCGCGACCTGTTCAGCGGGATCGTTCGCGCCGAAGTTCGCCGCCCAGTAGGTGTCGATCTCGAAGAGCGCCTCGGGGCACATCTCTGCGAAATAGTCGTATTTGAGCCTGCCGTCGATCTGCTCGAAC
>CAZDNQ010000502.1:0-3962 GCA_964506605.1 uncultured Victivallis sp.
TTGATTTCAATCTACAATTTCCGGGATGATTTTCAGCGTATATTAAATCCGGTAATCTCTGCAACCAAGTAAATTGCAGAATCACGTCAAAAGCCAATGATGCAATCCCATCCCGTTTTCAATCGTTTTTATATCAAGATACAGATGTGATTATGAAAATCCAATTCACATACAAACTGTTCGCCTGCATCAACGAATAGATTTTTAAATTAATTCTCCAGCAGTTTGCATGTATATTATGATCATTAAGATGTGCAAAACGGCAAAAGGATGTTCTGACCCAGAAATGCACCTTGAAAAGAAACTTGGCTTATCTATTGTTTTATCCAGCAAGACAGAAGTTTCCTTAGAAAACCATTAATTGCAGGACAAACATGAAAGCTCAAATCAAATTTGCATTTGCAGTTATAATTGCGCTCGGAATGAATGTTTCGATCCAGGCACAGGAAGAAGGTACGCCAGACAAGAAAGAATCCAAGGCAAATTCAAAATGGCGTGATTCGTTCAAGGAGGTAATTTATGAAAAAGATGGAAAAACTTTGCCATACCGTTTTCTGGAGCCAGTTAAGGTTGAAAAAGGGAAGAGCTACCCGCTTCTTGTCATGCTGCATGGTGCCAAGGCGCGAGGGAATGACAATAAAGAACAGTTGAAGCCGTATATTGGAGAAATAATCAGAATAGCTTCTGAAAAGCATCAGTTCTTCATGGTTGCACCTCAATGCCCAAATGGCAAGAAATGGGTGGATGTGAGCTGGGGCGCTGACTCACATGTGATGCCTGAAAAGCCATCAGTTCCTCTCTCAATGGTTTTTGATCTTATAGATAAGATATCCAAGGAATATCCGGTTGAGCCCAAATGCATTTATATAGCCGGACCTTCAATGGGAGGTTTCGGGGTATGGGATGCAATCTCCCGTAGGCCAGAGATATTTGCTGCTGCAATCCCTTTGTGCGGGGGAGGCGATGCTGCACAAGCTCCGAAGCTTGTAAAGCTACCGATATGGGTATTCCACGGAGACACCGACCCGACAGTAAAGACGCAGCGTTCCCGTGATATGGTCGAAGCTATAAAAAAAGCTGGAGGAGAGCCGAAATATACTGAATATCCTGGCGTAGGACACAACTGCTATGACCAGACTTTTTCCAATCCGGAAGTAATAGAATGGCTTTTTTCGCAGTCAAAGAAATAAACGAGAGCAAGGATTGCATGTATATTCATAATTCCAAATTTAAGAATTCAGGATCGGCCTGTAAATACGGTTGTAATTTTACTCTCATTGAGCTTCTTATTGTAATTGCCATAATCAGTATACTAATGGCCATATTGCTTCCCGCATTGCAACAGGCGAAGGAGAAGGCGAGGATCATTCTATGTATGGGTAACCTGAAACAGAACGGGGCTGGTGCCCTTATGTATGCATCAGATAATAACAATAATTACCCCTTACGCAGAATGTCTGTTCCGAGTACCCCGCCACCCGAATGGCAGCTTAACAGGCCATATTATACCATGAACGCACAAAACGATGCTGTATATTATGATAAGCTTGGTCATTTTGCCGGATGGGGACGCTTGGTAGATAATGGATATGGAAGCAATAAAACCTTGTATTGTCCAGGGATTTACACATCAGAAGACAACAACGGACAGCTTTCTCGTGAGGAATGGCTGGCTTCAGCTGTATGGAACACTGAATATTATCTCATACCATATAGAAATGGTGACAAATCGCCGATGTACGATAATGTTGTAAAGATGCCGACCAATAAGATATTAGGGCTTGACTTATTCGGATATCCTCCTGAAACAGGAAGGGAAGGAAACATCCAGCACCATCGTATTTTCAATGTGCTTTTGGCAGATGCAAGCTGCGCATCAAAGAATTCAACTCAGGCCTATTTAACATGCCTTGCAAATCCATATTCCAGTCGTGTGGACAACGATACAACGTGGACAGGTAAATTTGGTCTTCTAATAACATTATTGGAGAATGAATAGAGGTAGCTCATGTATCAACTACCAGTAGAATTAGGAAAGGATCCATTCCTAGAGATAGATGTAATGTTTAACTGAAATTCCACAAGAATAAGACAACCATTGACTAGAGTATAATTTATTGCATTACGGATCTTTAAATGTACATATAATTATAAATAGAAATATAATGGAAGTAGGAATAAGCACTAAGTGTGTAGCGAGGACGCCGATACGTCTCGGTGTCAATATTGAAACGCATGATGGTGAAGATACAACAAATTTGTGGGACTGGCTCGCGGATTCGGGTGCGCAGATTGTGCGGGAATTCCATCCTGAACAGTCACTCCGTTCTGCGGATGCCTCAACAGCGGCGTGGGACAAAATATCAGATCGAGCAAGTTTTGATGAATTCCGAAAGCGACTTGCGGTGGATCCCGACTCGTCTATTCCATGGGAAACCTACCGCTTTGACAAGCAGGTCAGGTGGATAGGGGTGCCTGACCGTATTATGGATCATGTTCGTTCTGTTGGAGTGGAATCAGTTTGCTCTATGGGATTTGATCCGCGTTCATACCCGGATCCTATTGTGACGGATCTTCGTGCGGATTCCTATTCGGACTTACTGTTAAACTGGAGAGCAGTAGCTTCAGCATATGAATACTATTTGGCTGAAATATATAGGTATTCTTCACGGTATAATGTACGTTTATTCTCATTGCGTAACGAGCCGGAGTGGTCTGGACCGAAGGCATTCCATTTACCACCTGAGATAGAGCCGTTCACACATGGGCGAATGCACGAACTACTTAGCGGCAGTCAGCCGGAAATGTGTGCTATCTATACGCGTGCACTGGCACTGCAAGTTGCTGCCATAGCACGTATTGCGCGTCTCGCGGCTGATGATGTCGAGTCACTGCTGGCAAGGCGAGGAAAAGACACTGCGATAAGGATATTGGGACCGACTTCTGGACGTTTATGGGAGCCGTTGTGGAAAATGGCCAGTGAATACTTGGACATCTGCAACTATCATATATATGCGGTGCCTCCTTCAGTGCATGAGCAGCAAGCGCATGAGGTGGCGAGATGTACGAACGGGAAGCCTAGGGCAATAACTGAATTCGGCCGGGCTGGTGGGTTCCTCCCGATTGACGACCTGCTTTTTAGTATCGACAGGTCCCTGGAGGCCGCCGCAATCATAATGAGGGCCCTTCAGTTTACCGTTCCAGGCGAGTCGGAGTATGAATTCATGACTTTTTACCTTTTTGCAGGACCGTCAACACACCGGAACTACAAGCATCTTGTATACGGAGATATGAACTTACTCGATTGGACTGGAAAAGACACTCCGCTACGTTCGCGAGGCGATGCGTGGTATCCCACGTTTGAAGAATTGCAGATTCGCTGGGCCACGCCTGCGTATGCTATGTTCAGAATGCTGGCAAGAAACACTCCGGCAGCAGTGGGGCAGGTTGAGCCATTCCCGATACTATGTGTCGACAGATGCGGTGCGCCAGTTCAGCAAAATGGAGCGGCTTATCCATGCGAGTTTCTCGCGGTGAACCAAGGAAAACGTTTACTACTTAATATACTAAATCCCTCATCTGAAGCAGTATCAAGCCTGCGAATACGTCTTGGCTCTCTATCAGATCGATATCACTATGCTGTTATGCGTGTGTGCGACAAAGTGATGCGGGACAAGGCAACAGCCTGGTTTTCAGGGGATGTGGTCATTGATGTGCCTGCCATGTCAGTTGTGCAGTTGATCTTCACGCCCGATGACCTTTCGGCGGCAACGGAACTGCAAATTCGTGAAGAGACTTTCACGCCTGGGTCTATCGTTGAAGGTCTTCACCTGTATCAGACAACACGCCTGCGCGCCATAGCGCGTTATGGGGATTCCCTGGTTGATGTCACTAACCTCAATGCTGTCTGGGAAAGCAGTCAGCCTGAGTACGTGCGCGTAGATTCATGTGGACTCGTGCAG
>CAZDNQ010000503.1:0-3957 GCA_964506605.1 uncultured Victivallis sp.
AGAAGCTGCCCATGGAATTTCCTTTTGGCATCCTTGAAGCCAGGCTGCAGGAATCATCTCCCGACCATCTCCACTCCCATGATTTCCTTGAAATCGGCCTCTGCCTTGAAGGCTCGGGGATATTCATGTTCGGCAACAGGATTGCCTCATTTTCAAAAGGCGATGTATCGCTCTTCCCACCGAGGCTGCCGCATTTCGCAAGCAGCGGTCCCGGTGTCAAGAGCAGGTGGACATTCATGTTCTTCGATCCGGGGCGTCTTCTTTCAAGCGTCTGCGACAAGCCGGAAATTCTTTCCACCGGCCTGATGAACGATGAAAACTTCCCCTGCATATTCAAGGCGAGGAAATTCCAGGAGATAGCCTCCCTCGTCAGGAAAACAGTTAACGCCGGCTGCGACAGGGGGAAATGGCGTGAAACGGAAATCAGGACTCTGCTGCTGCTGCTGTTCATTGAAATAGGCAGATCGTCCATTCCCGGCATACGGAAGACCGACATGGAAGAGAGGCAGGATTTCTCTGTAATTGAAAGGATCGCCCCCGCCTTGAACCATATCGCAGGAAACTACAGGAGCCGGCTCAAGATCAGGAGCATTGCCAGGCTGTGCGGAGTCAGCGTAGAGACGCTCAGGAGGCTTTTCAGGAAGGCCGCAGGCAAATCTCCTGAAAGCTACCTGCAGCACATGAGGATACAGACCGCCGCTTCACTTCTTGAGAACACCTCGGCTCCCGTCGGGGAGATAGCGCTGCGCTCAGGCTTCCCGACGGTCTCATGCTTCAACCGCCAGTTCAGGAGGCTGAAAGGTGCAAGCCCCCGGGAATGGAGGAGGATGAACAGCTGATTTCGAGCAATATTCCGTTACTGTTTCGGAACTTTCCAAAATCCAGCCGCAAAAGTCTCCCGGAAAAGCAGAACCGCCAAGGCGAGGCCGATTTTGAGTTCAAATATGCCTGCCACGGCATTGGCCGTTTTTTCATTTATTTTCACTCCGGTGTTTGACTGGCCGGCAACAGGATATAACTTATCCCGTGAGCGGTTACAGAAACATTGTCAAGGAATTGTCATGAGAGTACGGATATCCATAGACGACATTGCGAGGATCGCAGGCGTATCGCGGGGCACCGTCTCACGCGCCTTCAACGAGCGCAGCGACATCAACAAGAAGACCCGCGAGAAGATCCTGAAGATTTCACGCAAGCTGAACTATTTCCCAAACCCGAGCGCCAGGGGCCTTGCCAAAGGCAGGAGCGAGTGCGTCGGGATAGTCGTTCCAGACCTCAAGAATCCATTCCTCCCTGAAATGGTCTCATCCATAGAGAAGTCCGCCGGCAAATACGGGATGTCGGCCCTGCTGTCCATTACCGACAACAACATAGCCACACAGGAGAAGATCCTCGTAAAAATGTCCTCAGGGCAGGTCGACGGCCTCCTCATAACCCCATGTGAATCCCCCGAAAGCATCGCGATGCTCAACACCATGAACGCCAAGCTGCCGATCATATGCCTCAAGCATTTTTCAGGCCTCCAGTGCAGTTCGGTCATGTTCGACGACATGCTCGGAGCAAAGCTGGTCATAGAACATCTTGTCAATCTCGGACACCGCAAGATAGCCTTCCTGTCGCCGTCCCTGCCTGAATGGTCCATCAACCAGCGGCTTGTCGCCTACAACGACGCCCTCAAATCTTTCGACATCACGTACAGGAAGCATTTCAAGCTCGAGAACAGCGGAAGCGGGACCGAGATATGGAATGAGATTGACAGGAGCGTTTTTGAAAAGCCGGACAAGAATCCCCCGACTGCGATATTCGCATATGACGACATCATAGCACTCCATGCGCTCAAGGCAGCAGATTCAAGGGGGCTCAAGGTGCCGCGGGACATCTCCATCGCGGGATTCGACAATATTTCATTCTCCGGCATCGCAGGCGTCCCCCTCACAACGGTCTCCGTGAACAGCGAACGGCTTGGCGAGACTGCAATGGATCTGCTAATGAGAATACTCAAGTCTGAAGTAAAGACGCATGAAGTCCACCATATAATGCTGAAACCGGAGCTTATTGTCAGGAAATCAACATCATCGCCGGCCATCAGGTAACCAACAGCCCATGAAGGCTGACGGCTGCAAGACGGCCCGTGAACGTTAACGGATAAATATAAACATGCAAGGAGATATGAGAATGAAAAGGATTATCTGTCTGGCGGCGCTAATGACTGCTTCCTTCATGGCGGCTGACATCTCAGCGCAGAACGTAAAACGCACCTATAATGACTTCGAGCAGTTCCCCTGCAAGCTGAACGAATGGAACAAGGCCTCCGGCTCAATCAAGAACAGCAGCGACGTCCCTCCGGGCGCATCGGCAAAGGCGTCGATGGAGATGCTCTGCCACTTCTCAGGCAAGGGATTCGAACATTTCGCGGTCTCCCCGCTGAACGGCAAAGTCCCTGGCAATCTCAAAACACTTTCTATGTGGGTCAATAATGTCGACGGAAAGTACGAATGGTTCGTCAACTTCAAGGACAGCGGCACGTATGAGAAGGGCAATGAGCCGAAGAGGGAATTCCACTTCAAGTCCGAACCGGGCAAATGGACCAAGGTGAACTTCAAGGTTCCGGCCGACTGGGTCCAGCCGGTGGAGCTCAGCGGATTCACTACGCACAACTGGGGGAATGACAAGACTGCTGCGGACAACATCCTAAGGGTATGCGGGATGGAAATAGAATCCGACACCTCTGCGGCAAAAGATCCGAACGCCCTCTTTTCGATGTCATGCTCCAGCGGCGCCGAGGCAAACGTCTTCTGCGAAGGAGATCCGATGAAGTTCAACCTGGACTTCGACAGCTGGCGCGGCAAGGACGTGAAGGGGACGCTCTCATATGAGATAAATGATTCCATGGGCGCGAATGTCGCGAAGGAATCCAAGCAGCTGACAATCAGCGGATCACTGCACCAGGAGATAGTTCCACAGCTCAAGAAGTATGGCGTATACGGCATCAAGATAAATGTGAAGGCTGAAGGCATGCCCGACTTCCAGAAGGTTGCGCATTTCGCATATCTGCCGAAGACGCAGACCTATACCGAGGCCGAAAAGATGGCGTCCCCGTTCGCACTGGTAATACATGGGGGAATGACGGACGTGACCTACAATGCATATGCAAAGATGGGATTCACCTGGGTCCGCGACTACGCATACAGCTTCTCCTGGATGAAACGCGCCAAGGGCGACAACGGCAAGTACGAGGGATGGCCCTGGTACCAGAAGATGGACCAGAAGCTCAAGGAATCCGGCCTCATGCTCCTCCCAACCCTGATGGGGGCCATCGGCGAAGGAGTCAAGGCCGGCAACCTCAAGATGACGAAGGAGGACAAGGCCGAAATCATCAGCATCATGAGCGCATTCCCCCACTACAAGTGCTGGGAGCTCGACAACGAGTATGACTACGGGAACGGCAAGGAGGAAGAGGCCAGGAAATGGTCATCCTACCAGGCATATCACAAGACTTTCGGCGACACTGTTAAATTCATCGACGAGAACACTCTTGCCGTAGAGAACGGAACGGCCGGCATATATCCGGAACGCACAAGGGACTTCATCAAGGCCGGCAACTTCAACAACATCGACGTGATCAATGCGCACTTCTACTGCGGGACCGAGGCCCCGGAACTGAACAAGATGAACTACAATGTCGGCGGCAACCTGGTTGCACCGCGCTCGCTCTTCGACACCCTCAGGGAATTCAAGACGGTGGCGTCCTGCGACGGAAAGAAGCGCCAGACATGGATCACCGAATTCGGATGGGACACGCTCGCAGGACATATTGTCAGCGAATATGAGCAGGCGGCCTTCCTCCAGCGCGGATACATGCTCGGGATACAGGCGGGGATGGACAAGATGTTCTGGTACTGGAACATGGACACGAAGAACAAGCCGACAGTGTTTTTCGACGGCTGCGGCATACTT
>CAZDNQ010000504.1:0-3931 GCA_964506605.1 uncultured Victivallis sp.
TATATTCTCCGTCCCCCCTACCCTGCGGATCTCCTTTTCCTGGAGCACGCGGAGGAGCTTAACCTGCATGCTCAGCGGAATAGCGCTTATCTCGTCAAGGAAGATCGTGCCCCCGCTTGCAGTCTCAAACAGCCCCTTCCTGTTGGTGTTTGCGCCGGTGAACGCACCCTTCACATATCCGAAAAGCTCTGATTCAAGCAGTGTCTCGGGCATGGCTGCGCAGTTGACGACCACGAATGGGCCGTCATGACGCGGACTGGAATTATGGAGGGATTTTGCGACAAGCTCCTTTCCTGTTCCGCTTGCGCCGAGGATGAGCACGGTGCTGTTCGTCTTCGCGACCTTCTCAATCATCCTGTAGACTTTCAGCATCGGCTCGCTGTCGCCGACCAGGAGGTTGAAATGGTAGTTCGCTGTGAGAGTGGTCTTAAGCACCTCGTTTTCAGCCAGCGCCATCTCGTATGAGAGCGCACGCTGTATGGTCATGAGGAGCGCCTCGAAGTTGAACGGTTTTATAACATAGTCGAAGGCTCCGTTCTTCATCGCGGCCACGGCCGGCTCGACATCGGAATAGGCGGTAATGACTATTACCGCCATGTGCGACTGCAGCTCCCTCCCTTTCTGGAGAAGCGTGATCCCGTCGATGCCAGGAAGCCTGACATCGGTTATCATCAGGTCGAAGACCTCTTCCTTGAGACGGTCCAGCGCTTCGCTGCCATCGAGGCATGTGGAGACAGTAAAACCGTACTTCAAAAGGAGCTTCTTGAGCACCTCTATGATTGTCAGCTCATCGTCTACAACAAGTATTTTTGCCATAATATCTCACATCATCAGGTTCATTGTTCTGTTCAATCGCTCAGGACCTTCAGCAGCAGGCGTTCATCCCATGTCAGCAGCTTGTCATTATCCTCTATCACCTTTGCAATCTCAATCACCTGCTTCTTGTTCTTCTGATGCGTCATAATCCCGAGTATGCCGCACCAATATGCCGGGACAATCCTGTTTTCGGACATCAGCTTCGCGACTACCGCCGCAGGATTTGCAGAGGATATGACCTCAAGGGAAGCCTTATCCGAGTCAGAGGCCATTGCCGAGGATTCCAGGGCGTATTTCAGCATCTTTTCCGCATCTTTAGGAGTCGCCCTGCCTGTCATCACATCAAGTCCCGACTTCATCATGCACAGCTTCGGGTAGAATGGTATCGCGCAGAACCTGCTCTCGTTGAGCCCCTCCTTCACCTGTCTGAGCATTGCGTTGGGATTCCTTCCGGCGCGTGCGATCTTGAGGACGGTCAGCTGCCTCCACAGTTCCCCCGACACGGTGTTTCCGCTGACTTGAACGTCTATCAGCGGATAGAGCTCCTTTTCAGATTCGAAGCCAGTCCCGGTGGCGAAAGCCCTCGCTACGGCGGCGGTCATGATCCTTGCACTGATGTCAGGGGCGGCGCATCTGGCCTCCTTGAGGAACTGCAGCCTCTTCGGACCGAGCGTCCTTGCATCCTCAAGAATCCACGCGGCCATCCTGCACCAGTTGATATCGTTTGAAAGCTCCGGATTCTGCTTGAACTGATCCTCGGTCTTCTTCAGGATCTTGAGGAACTCATCCTTGCCCAGGTCAGATCGCTGCAGGCATGTCAGCACATGTAGCAGCGCAATCCTTATTTCACGGTCGGGCTTCTCGCCTGTAAAACGATATGCCGCGGCGATATCTCCGGCCTTTACAGGCGCGTGGAGGATGAGCGCGTATTCGATCGCAAGATCAGTCGTAAGGGTGGCCATAGGCCCCATCGGATTCTGCTTGAACTGCTCTATCATCGAATGAAGGCCCGACAACGACGTCATCTGGGAGTCCCAGCTTCCGTAGTTCATCTCGACCAGCCCCTGCGAGAATATGAACGAAGGAACCCAGTACATGAGGTTCCCCTTGATTTCGAGGAGCTTTTCGGTGCCCATTATCTTTTCAGACTTCACGGCGGCGTGTGCCTGCTGCCAGCTGCCGATGTCGATGGAACTGCCCACGGACATCGATGAGAGGAGTTCCTTGCTGTTGATTTTCCCGCTGTTGCGGACGACCTGCTCGTATATCCATGCATCACCCGGCGTCTCCGATTCCCAGTAGTAGAACGGTATCCTGTTGTCGGACATGTTCTTTATTGGGCTTGAGGCGGACATGGCGCCTAGGCACTGGTCCTGTATGGCCTTCGAACGCTCCTTCAGCAGCGGATGCGGATTCTTGATGTTCGCGCATCTCGAGTTTGCAGTCATAACCTTCTCCAGCGCGGGGATGAACTTGGAATTTTTGACATCCTGCGCTGCAAGCTCAATCATCAGTAGGGCCTGCAGTTCAGGAAGCAGAGGCTGGAGCGAAAGGTACTGGTAGGCAATCTCCTCCGAATATCTCTTGAACATGTCGGTGTCTTTGCAGGTGCTGCTCATGTCGATGAGGACATGGGATGCGTCGAATATCTCGCCCGCCTTCATCTTCGCGGAGAAATCCCGCCAGAGCTCTATCGCCCTCCTCTCCTCCTGCGCCTTCTTGAAATCATCGCAGACAGACTCCCATGCCTTCTTCTCCTGGGGCGTGAAACACGAAAAGGATTTCATGAAATCAGCAAACTGCTGGTTCATCCCGCTGAAGAGGCAATACGTCAGCACTGCGCCCGCCTCCTGTTTTGAAAGCTTTATTCCAGAGTCGGGAGCTGTCAAGCGCTGCTGGAGGCTCTGCACGATCACATCGGACGACAGCTGGTCCCATGGTAGCGTCTTGCCCATCTTCACAACCTTGTCTATCTTCGTAGTGAGCTTCACGGTCCGTTCCGCAATTCGTTCGACCTCGTATGCCGAGAGCTCCTTCGCAATCCCGGGCAGCGGCTTGCCCTTGAAGCTGGCTTCGTTCTTCTCGAAAACCGAATACAGGCCCTGTTCGCACGGGATGACATTCTCCTTTATGAACTTGCATTTCAGGATGAAGGATTCCGGTATGGAAGTCTTCTTGTTGTCATCAAGCCACGCGTCAAGAAGGTCCTTGAGATAGCTGGCATCCCTCTTTTTCGCATATGCCGCCATGAAGTCCCCGAGGGCGAGGTAATAGCCGTCCACAAGCCTGTTCAAGGCAAGCCTGTCCTGCCTAAGCTTCTCCTCCTCGGCAAGGCGTTTCCTCTCCTTTTCCAGGCGCTCCTGCTCCTTTTTCTCATCCTCCTCACGTGCTATGCGCTCCTCCTCAAGCCTGATCTTGGTGAGGGCGTCGGATATCCTGAGGAACCCCTGGTTGAGCTTATCCTTGTCCGCCGGCTCAAGCTGGAAATTCTTGTCCTTGGTCGCGAATTGCAGCACCGCCTCGATCCTCTTGTTGTACTCATCCAGTTTTTCCTTCCTCTCCTTCGATGCATCAAGGACTGCGACAATGCCGCAGAGGGCCTTAACCTCGTTCTGTACTTCAAGGTGTTTCTTCTCGAGCTCCTCCTTGGATTTCTGCTGCGCAATGAGATTCTGCTTCAGGTCCTGCAGTATCTTGTCGGCGTCGGCAGGCACATCAGAAGGATGCTTCTTGACGAACTCCTGGATAAGGTTGATGGCGTATTCAGGATCCACCTTCGGCACATCGGCCTTGAGCTTCTGCCACTCCTTTTCGAGAGCCTCCTTGGAATTCGGCTGTACGGAAGCTGTCTGGGGCCCCTTGCCGGCATCCTTCTTCTTCTTGCTCTCAAGATAGATGAATACGACGACAGCCAGAATTGCAAGCAGGACGACTGCAAATGCAAGCGACTTTATGAGCCTGGCAAGCGGGTCAGGAGCAGGCTGCTCCTCGTGGTGGTGGGGTGCAGGCGAAGGCGCCACGCCGGGCTTCGGCGACAGCGCAGCCTTGTGGAACACCTTTCTTTCGGCGTCATGGACCTTCTCGAGCGTCTTGCATATCTCCTTCCAAGACGAAG
>CAZDNQ010000505.1:0-3929 GCA_964506605.1 uncultured Victivallis sp.
ACAGGCCAGTAAATTTCCAGTTTCCAGTTTCGAATTTCCAGTTACAAGTTACTCTTTCCCCTCATCTCTTATGCAGGAATATCATGCTTGCCGCGTGTCTGGCCCTTGACCTGTCGACACCTTCATCGCGGTCCCTTGAATCCCTGTTGAGGCCGTCGAGGATGCGGCGGCGGCCCTGGCCGCCCTGCTCTTCACGCCTGCCGTTCTCCCATTTGTTCTTCCAGTCCTTGTCTTCCGCGCCATCTTTCAGGTCGCGGCCCCCTTCTGCGTCGTCATCGGGCTTCCAATGGACATCGTTCCAGCTGCCATCGCCCTCATATTTCTGCCATTGGCCGTCCTGTTTCCGGTAGAGGTTGCCATCATGCCCCGCATAGACATCTCCGTTGCCAGCTTTGGCAATAGATGAATCGCCCTTGTGCTCTCCGGTTATCCACTGCCCTGAAGAATTCGCAGCCCAGCCCCTAGTCGCGCCGCCCGGTCCGGTGAAATGTCCGGCCTCGGCCCAGTTGCCGTCATGCGTGACAACGCTCCTGCCCCAGGAATCATAGCCGTTATATCCTCCTGCATGGGCGGCATATCTGTCCGTGAAAGGATTATATGCCTGCGTGCCCCATCGCCCCCAGTCGGAGCCGTATGCATATCCCGAGCGCCCCCAGGCGCCTGTGGACGGGTTGTAGAATCCGCTCCATCCTGTGCCGCCGCCAGGTCCATAATATGGATAGCATGGACGATAGTAGTTGCCCCAGGCATAACTGTAGTTCGCGCCATATCCGTATGAGAAGTAGCATGAGGAGCTGCTGCTGTTCGCATTTACCGCCGCCATCGTGATCATCGCCGCGCCGAACATCAGGGTCTTGGTGGAGGAGGAATTGAAGGAACCGCCGTATCCGCCGGTATATCCGACGACTGCCGTTTCCGGAGTCGAATCATATACATATACATAAGTGGTATTATAAAGCGGACATTCAGGCGGAATCGTGTAGATCTCCGGATCGACTTTTTTGCATACGGTCCAGGGACCGGTCGCAGCTGCCGACTGGAACCAGATCCCCTGGTGGCAGCAGTAATAGACATCCTTCGCCTTCACGACCTGGAACTGCGTGTTGACCGCATAGGTCATGTCCGTACCCGGGATCTCAACAAACTTCGGTTCGCCGTCGTATGTGACCTTGACAGTGGTCTCGCTTATCTTCACTGTCGCCTTCTGCGGAACTGAGGCGAGCAGCACGGCGTCTTTCGCCTCCTGCGTCCCCGGCACGGATGCCAGCACGAATCCGACCGGGCTGTCGGACTTGATTTTTGCGAATTCCGCAGGCAGGCTGGTTGATGCCGCGGACCAAGGCCCTTTCAGTTCCGCCGCCTTGAACCATCGTCCCGCGACAAGGAAGTAATAGCTCTTGTCGTTCAGATCGAGGAACAATGGCATCAACGGGTTGGTCACATAGATCAGATTGGTTCCGGGAACAGATGCGAATTCGGCAGGACCTTTTGTAACTATGAGTTCGGAAGGGACGGTGCTGGTTATTACTTTTGGCAGCTTTTCGTCTGAGCTGCCAGATGTTTTCTTCAGCACGCCATCCCAGCCTGCGTTTTTCGGGAGCGAGGAGAATTCCGCAGGCGGTTGTCCGGCAAAAGTCCATGGGCCCTTCAAGGGATCGGGGGAAACCAGCCAGAAGCGGTCCTCAATCAGATAATATTTGCTGTCGACAGTGTCCTCCAGGATGGTCCAATTTGTATTGACGGCGAATTTGAGCTTTGTACCTTCGATGTCCTTGAACAACGGCTGTCCGATGAAGGTCACAAGTATCGCCGGTTCCTCGCTGTAGAAGATTGGCGGAGGTTCGAGGTTGAGCTTCACCTCGCGGGCCTTGGAGTTCTCGGGCATTTTCGAAAGGAGATTGTCCAGGGGCACATCAATGCATTTCATCCTCGGGACGATCTCCTTGACAAGCTTCCTGTAGACTTCAGCCTTTGCGTCCGACATCCCCGGGAACCTGACGGCGACATCCATGTTGCTGATGAGGACTGTCCGGGCCGCGCGGTCGACAAGCGTATCCGCCTGCACCGACATCACCCCGCAGTTCCGGATATCGCTCCCCTTCTGCGCCACTTCCAGCGCCATGCGGAACTTGATCCTGGAACTGTCCTTCCATTCATCGATCTGGGGCTGGAAGAGGACTACGGCGTTCCCTTCATGTTCGAACGCCCTGGGCCAGAGCAGGCCGTGCTGGTCCTCCAGCATCTTTGGGATATTGGTTGCGCCTGCAGGGTTGTCCTCGGAATGGACTGCAGTCGGAATGATGGCTGCAGCAAGAAGAGTTGCTGCGAATATCGTAGATTTAAACAACATGGAAACTCCTTCGAAGATTTTAAAGATGGAAATTGAATGATAAATGGTATCGGCAAGACCTGTCCTGAGTCTGCTTGCGGTGAGCCTGTCGCCCCCTTCAAAGGATGCCGGCGCTCCGAATTCGCATTTCCAGTTTCAAGTTTCCAGCTGCAAGTTTCTCAGAAACTGTCCAAAGCCTTCTCCACCTTCTCCGATTTCGCCTTCATCGGATTCTGCCTGTTCTTCTTCACCAGCTCCATATATTCAGCATTTGAAACGAGCAGCGAGCCGGATATCCTGGACTTGACCGCTATGAGGCCGCCTTTCTCAGGTCCGCCGCCGCAAATCCACCTGTCCTTGGCGAAACCAGGCTCCACCTTGTCGCTCGCTATGACACCTTCGTCATCATCGATCTCAAGCAGCCAGTCGCGGTTGTTCATGGTGCTGTCCGGCTTCCAGTCCTTGCCGTTGGCATCAAGCAGCTTTTTGACAATCACGGAAGACTTCTCTCCGGTCTCGAGCTTGAGCGTGTCGTAGTCATACTCAATATATATGGCCCTGCCGTCCTTCCCGAAGACCACATTCACAGCCACGCCCTCCTTCTTGAACTGCTTCATCTCCAGACCGGTCCTCTGGTCGAAAAGCTTCTCCCCGTCGGTGGTGGACAGAGGCTGTCCATAACGCTTCACATGCTCATCCAAAGTCTCCCCGATCCTGGCCTGGGCGGAGATGGCGAGGAACAATGCGGATATGACAGCGGCAACAGCAATTCTCATAAGATATTCCCCTCTTGTTTTTGATTTTATCCGGACAATATAACCTTTTGAAGCGAATTCCGCCATTTTCATGATTTTTTTTGTAATTTCGTCCTGTTAAATTCCAAGCACCGTGCTATTTTACCGATTCCTAAAATTTTTCCCTTTAGTATGTCAACCAATGAACGAGGTATTTTGTGAGCTACACTATCATTGTGTTTGTAAAACAGGTGCCGGACACGAAGAACGTGACCGGTGAAGCGATGAAGCCGGACGGCACGGTCAACCGCGCCGCGCTTCCCGCCATCTACAATCCTGAAGATCTGAACGCCCTTGAACTCGCCCTCCAGCTCAAGGACAGATACGGAGCAAAGGTCGTCGTCGGGACAATGGGCCCGCCGAACGCCTCCGAAGTCCTCCGCCAGTCCCTCTACAGGGGCGCCGACGAGACAGTCCTCCTCACTGACAGGGCGTTCGCCGGAGCCGACACGCTGGCGACCAGCTACGCTCTCAGCTGCTGCGCCAAGAAGATCGGCAACTACGACCTCATACTCTGCGGACGCCAGGCCATCGACGGCGACACCGCCCAGGTCGGCCCGCAGCTGGCCGAAAAGCTCGGCATCACCCAGATTACCTTCGTCGAGCACGTGGATGATATTCAGGGAAAAGAAATCAAGGTGACGCGCGGGATCGAAGGCGGGTTCGAGAAGATCTCGGCGCAGATGCCCGCCCTCATCACGACGCCGGATTCGGCGGCCAAGCCCCGTCCGCCGCATGCGAAACTCGAGGCAAAATACAAACATTATAAACCGCCCCTGGAATTCGGCAGCGACGCAGCGGCGCTT
>CAZDNQ010000506.1:0-3911 GCA_964506605.1 uncultured Victivallis sp.
CTAAGCCAACTGAGCTACAGCCCCATAGATAAAATTACCTGTGGGTTCCCGTGTTTTCCTGTCACTTCCCATGTCATAAAGCATACAAAAAGCATACAGGACTACACTCACCTCGCAATCCGCAATTCAAAGGACTTTTCAAAATACTGGGGAAAATATAAAAGCAAGCAGTCTATCATAATATTTCATGCTACACAAACTGATTTAGTTACCCCTGCCCTGTCCGCCATATAAATCATGAATTCCTCAGCGACGTCCGCGTCGTCCTCGCCCCTATACACTGCGCCCGCCACAACGCTATAGGCAATATGTTTCAGCGGGTGCCGTATGCCCTTGATACAAGGAGATAACCTCTCGATTGTATCATAGGCATCCTCCACCGTATTGAACCTCAGCAACTCCCGGGGCTCTCCGTACGCCGCCAGTTCCTCAAGTTCCTCGTGCCAGCCCTTGTCGGCTCCAGACCTTAATCCCGCAATATAGAGCCCTGCTGCCAGTACCTGCCCCAACACCAAGGCATCGCTATCGCTGAAATCCATGTAATGGCTCAGCAGGTTGTCCACTATTACCCGCCAGTGCTCAGTCGCAGCCACGCCATTATGTGCGCCGGAACCTGCCTCCTGTAGTTCTTGCCAGTATTCTGAAACCGCAAGCTTACCCAAAGCCTGCAACCTTATCGTCGTCTCGAACTCCGGGTAGAACTTCTCGGGAACTGGCTCGTGATAGTTAAAAAAAAGTGATTTCAACCCGGGATCGCCATCTGCAAGGAAGTCTGCTGCTGTTTCCACTGACCGGCATTCTGCTACAGCCCAGGTGTCGGCGTATATCTCTTCAGTTATACGTGCCAGCAGACAGGATAGAGGTTTAGGCATCGGCTTGCCGTTCTTTTCAGACTGCGTTAAGGAGTCGATGATATTCCAGCCTACGTGGTGGCCGACTTCGTGGGCAAGCAGGAACCTGAGGGTACTTTCATCCATTATTGCAGTATCGCACTCATCCAGAAGCACGATACCCCGCCGTGGCGACTGCCTGATGGCGAGGCCGGTGGAGTCCGTTTCCCCCATCATTAGGTCGATATCGAGATCTCCGCACCCATGCCTGTGTTTCATATCGTTGAAAACACGGCACAGATGCGGGAACTCGACTGTGGTAGCAGCACGGCAACTGCAAGGTGTTACTTCCATTAATATTCAAGCCCGGTTCACGGTTTGACTTTCAGGTACTCGCAGAAATCTCCTTGTGATGGGAATAGATAGTCTGTACTATTTGAAACCCTCATATTTCCGTTATCGAATTTCTCTATTTTTTTCACAGCATACAGTTTAATATCGCCGACGTCCTGGCTCTTGCTCATCTTGGGTATCGGACTGCTACTGGAACTTGAGAAAAAACAGCTTGCATATCTTCCGGACTTCTTTGCCACATCAGACAATTTGACGACATAATGTTCTGTCTTCATGTATTTACCGACATCATTGACGACATACTTGCCACTCCTGTCTATGAAGACGAACCTGGTGTTGTCATCATAAGGCATCGCCCTGTTCCAGAGAGCTTCATTGAATCTTTTCTGGGCATCTTCCTTCTGCACCCTTGTCATTTCCTTGCCAGGCTTGAATTCAGCATCGTCCTCTTTCACAAGGTACTTTGTGAACATGTCTTTTATATTCATGATATCATTGGCGATCACCTGCTTTTTCTCCTTCAAGGTGCTTTTCAGCTCACGCACGTCGTCGCCCAGGGCCTCCACATATACGGCCCTCCTGACCGTGGCGCCATTGCCCAGCACCACGGGGATATTGGCGTAATGGAACAGATATCTCATGGCCATGCCGGTAGTCCTGAAAGTGCTCTCGCGTGTCACAAGCAGAGCCAGGCTATTGCCTATGCTGATGTTATAGATCCCGACTGAAGGGACCGAGTCAATCTCCTTGAAATCTTCAGGAAAGTCATCAAACGACAGAGCGCTCAGCACCTCGAACGTGAACTGGTCGCCAACAGCCTGGCGCAAATCGCTTATCCTGTCTTCTATTTCACCTTTGATCTTTGCAGATTCAGCCTTGAGCACCTGGCCCTCCTGGCTCTTTTTCTCCGGTGGTGGTTTTACATCGGCCAGTTGCCCGCCCGGCTCCGAGGCTTCATTGCCAGCTTTCTCAAGAGCCGGTATCTTATCAGCTATGACCGGTTTCAGTGATACATAGTTTTCAAGGTTCTTCGACAAACCCTCGTTATTGAGAAAATTACTAATTTCAGCCATGAGGTTGTTGTACGCCGTCAATTTATCCTTGCCTCCCGGAAGCTTATCGATGTCAGTCTGCTTCAGTTCCAGATACTTTCCTATTGCCAAATCCGCAGCCTTTTCCTTGAAAGCTTTTTCCTTGCTGTCAACAGCAGCTATGAAGTTTTCATAAGTCTTTTTCTTTCCAGCATATTCCTTGGTCAGCTTCTCGGCGATCTCGGTGGCATACTTCTTTCTGGGCACGTTGAAATTTGAGGCCACATAGGAATCCTGGGCCATGGAAGTCTTGCCTGCATCCAGCTTTTCGAGGATATCCGGCTGCAAGTCGGATTTCAATATCTGCCTTTCACCTACAAGAACCTTGTCTCTGGTCGTGCCCTTGTATTTCCCCTTGTAGTCCACGAAGCTGGCCCCCTGCCTGACCTGGACGGTTATCTCATCCCCTTCCTGTATGACCTTGAATTTCGTCTTCGCCTCCTGCTGGATCCTCGCTTTCATTTCGGCCGTGAACTTCAGGGCCGAAAGACGTTCAGCCTCCCTGCTTATGAGGTCAGACAATTCCTTGCCATCTGGAACCTTTTCCGGCACCGATTTCAATCCAAGTTCCGCGAGCGCCTGGGTCTCGGCTTGGATCCTGTCTGATTTAGGACCGGTTTTCAGCTGTTCATTCCACAGCGTCTTCAAGTCTTGGGGATATCCTGATGACGCCAAGACAAGACAGCATGCGAGCACGGCTATCGTTTTGATAGAACTTATCGGTTTCATTATCGCCTCCTGCCTGATTCGGCTTTTACAGGTTTACTTTCGAGCTTTTCCATCTTCTCCAGAGGTTCAGACATGCCATCGCAGAAACAGGACCACATCTCTGCCCTGTATCTGTCGCTGTTATTCTTGGCTTCTGAAGTATTGACGCCAGTACATCCATATATTTCAAGGAACAGCCTCCTGGCGAATTCCCTGCATTCTTTGAACTGGGCAGTCAGCTCGCCTCTTTCCGTAACGGTTATCCTGGGGTCGTCTTTGATGAAATTAACCACCGACTTGTAGTAATCATCCAGAACCGCAGTGTCATCCAGCCTGCCGGAATTCTTGACCATCATTGACGCCTTGGTACCGGTGAGCCTGAACATCTTTACGCACAGATAGGCAGCGAGCTGCTGCTCATAGGTTATGCTTTCCCAACGGCTTATGATATTCTCCACAGTAGTCTTGCCGGCCTCAGTCTGCTTTGCCGCAAACTCCCTGGAAATCTCCATTCCCCAGATGCGTCCGTCAGAGTCAGTTATCGCCCTGTCTTTCGGTTTCCCTGTCGCTGCCGGAGATTTCGATGCTCCAAATTTCTCCTCTTCCGGTTTTTCTTTTGCAGCTTCTACAGAGGCATTGGCCTTTGCCAGCACCAGGCGGAACCCGACATCGTCGTAGCGTACCGACGGAACGTAGTCGATTTCAGATTCGGAACCAAGATAACGGACACCGGAGAACGAGCCGCCCCACGACGCCCCGCGCCAGACCACGGAAGACAAGGATGATGAAGGCTTGGTCACGCATTCCCAAACATTTCCGCCGACTCCATACAAGCCCCAGTCATTTCTACCGCTCTTCTCGACAGGACACGTTACAGGGAAGCCGTCGTTGTAGCCGGAAATCACACCTGCCGCATTATATAGTTTGG
>CAZDNQ010000507.1:0-3910 GCA_964506605.1 uncultured Victivallis sp.
ACTGCGACATACTCTCATCAAGGCACTGGTGCATCGGTGTGAACATCTCAGACAGCGCCACGGTCAGCGACATCTCGTTCTCAGGAATAGAAATTGCGGATTTCGCAAACTACGTGGATGCCGAAGGGGCGCACAAGGCCCTGGCATCGGCACCGAAGCTCCTGCGCCTTGCAATCGTACAGGACTGCTGGGGCAACGATGCCCAGCGGGGACACATACGCAATATCAAGATAGAGGATGTCGCTGTGCATGGTGCCAAAATGCTGGAATCGGAGATATTCGGTTTCGACGCCGATCACTGCATAGAGGACGTGTCAATCCGCAGATTGCGGCTCGCAGGACATGCGCCTGTCACCGATGCAAAGTCGATGAATCTCAAGCTGAACGAGTTCGTCAGGGATGTCAGGATTTCCGCCGAATAGTTTCCGAGGCATGATCATGTAATCCACCATGCCTGGAGGCTCCGGACATTCCACCGCCGGCGTGTCTTGATTCTCATGTTGCCGCGGACTATCTTACAAGAATCCATAATATCAATCACATCCAAGGAACATCCATGCAGAAAATACTGATCGACACCGATCCCGGACAGGATATTGACGATCTCCTCGCGATAATCTTCGCGCTCAAGAGGCCGGAGCTTGATGTAAGGGCGATCACAACGGTGACACAGCCTGCGGCCAAACGGGCGCGGCTTGTGAAGCGCCTCCTGAGATACGTGGGCCGGAGTGATATTCCCGTAGCCCCGGGGATGGAACTGCCGCTGAGGGTGCTTTCCGCCGACGAGATGAAATTCATGGACGATCCGGCCATGACTATGAACCATTACGGATTCGCCGAACCGGAGGATCCCGCGGACGATCCCGGGAATTCCGACGCCGTCGACCTGATCATCGAGACTGTTGAGAAGTATCCCGGCGAAATAGTCCTCGCCTGCATCGCCCCGCTCACGAACATTGCCTGCGCCCTCCGCAGGAAGCCGGACATCGCAGGGAAGATCAAATATATCGCCATGATGGGCGGTGAGCTGAACCTCAACCGTGCTGAACATAACATCGCCTTCGACTATATCGCAGCCGACATAGTGCTCAGTTCCGGTGTGAAAATCTATATGGGTACATGGGAGGTCACGCGCCGATTCAACCTGCCGATTGTGGAATGCCAGGCGTTCCACAAGCATCACTCGCCGGTGAACCAGGCTCTCGGGAAGGCCATCGACCTCTGGTATCCGGGAAGCCGCAACTGGAAGCCGGGACCGGTGATGTACGACATCTTCCCGATGATCTGGGCCTTTGACCGGACATTATATACGGTAAAGCAGATGTCGGTGCAGGTCGAGACGAGGGCCGGGATCACCTGCGGCATGACCGTCCAGCGCGGCGGCAACACCAACATCGAGGTCACCACCGACATCAAGGCGGACGAAGTCAAGAAGCTCTATTGGAAGACGGTGCTGGATTGAAAATGAGAGAGCCGTTTGCTGGCGAATGGCATAATGCGCGGTGAAGCGAGAACGTTGAGACATATCTTTCCGACATGCCCGTTTGCAGGGACATCCTGTCCCTTTGCCGGGTATTTAATCAATTCCGTTGAAATACCCATATCCTCTTGCTGGGCAGCTGTATAGGACGGCGCAAAAGCGTAATGGCACATCTTGTGCTAATTCCTAAATTCGAGGGGTTTGGAAAGTCAGAAGGAGGTGCATGAATATGAAACATCTACCGGCAATCAGGAGAAATCATACAGCCATGGCCCGTAGCATGGAGCATCCTTTTGAAAGCATGCAGAGGAACATGGATGGAATATTCAAAGGTTTATTCAGGGATATGGAGGGATTTCGTCTTCCTTCCATGGAATGGTTCAGGAGAGAACCGGGTCTCATCACACCCAAGTTTGAAGTTTCGGAGACAGGTGATGCATTCCATGTCAAGGCGGAGCTTCCCGGGCTCGAGGAGAAGGACATCGAACTGAGCGTAGACCACGACACCCTGGTTTTGAAAGGCGAGAAGAAACAGGAACGCGAAGAGAAGAGGAAAAATGGTTTCTTCTCAGAAAAAAGCTACGGCCAGTACTACAGGTCCTACCCGATGCCCTGGGGAGTCGATGCGGAAAAAATTAAAGCGGCCTTCAGAAAAGGAGTTCTCACAGTGTGTCTTCCGAAGATGGAAAAGTCGAAAATTGAACGCAGGAAATTAAAAATCACCTGTGAGTAAAGCTCCTTTTTTGACCATATCAGTGGAACCGGTTGGAGGACCGGTTCTCTTTTTTTGCACCGGAGATTGCCGGCTGAATTTAAAATGATAAATTTTTAACAATTGGTTTGGAAAAATCATCTTTCCTGTGTTAGCTTACGAAGTTTTTCCGCTGATTATACCATCAAGTGAAATCAGACCGAAAAATCCCCTGTTTCCCGGCAGAGCAAGCAGGGGGTGACCGTTTCAAACACATAAGTAAACTCATATAAACAGAATCAAACTAAGGAGAAGTAAGAAATGGCTGGCAAAATGGTGACGATCGACGGCAATTATGCCGCATCACACGTGGCCTACGCTTTCAGCGAAGTGGCCGCGATCTACCCTATCACACCTTCATCGACAATGGGCGAATACGCGGATGAGTGGGCAAGTCAGGGCAAGAAGAATATTTTCGGCAAACCTGTGGTGATAGCTGAAATGCAGTCCGAAGGTGGCGCGGCAGGCGCAGTCCACGGTTCCCTCAGCGCAGGCGCATTGACAACGACTTTTACGTGCTCACAGGGACTTTTGCTTATGATTCCAAACATGTACAAGATCGCCGGAGAGATGATTCCGACCGTCTTCCATGTGTCGGCACGCTCGCTCGCATGCCAGTCCCTTTCGATCTTCGGCGACCACTCCGACGTGATGTCAGTCCGGCAGACAGGTTTCGCACTCATGGCGGCTGCATCCATTCAGGAGACGATGGATCTTGCGCTCGTTTCCCATCTCGCAACTCTGAAGTCTCAGATCCCGTTCCTCAATTTCTTCGACGGTTTCCGTACTTCGCATGAAGTCCAGAAAGTCTACGACATCAGCTACGACGACATATTGAAGATGATCGAGCCGGAGTACATAGAGCGTTTCCGCAGCCGTGCAATGAGACCTGAGAGCCCGTTCGTCAAAGTCGCCGCACAGAACCCCGATGTCTACTTCCAGGGCCGCGAGACCACGAACAACCAGTATGCCGTCTGCCCTTCAATCGTGCAGGAATACATGGACAAGGTCGCGAAGCTGACCGGACGCCAGTACCATCTGTTCGACTACTACGGCGACAAGAATGCTGAGAACATCATAGTTTCAATGGGTTCAAGCTGTGAGACGATCGAGGAAACCATCGACTACCTTAATAAGAAGGGCGCAAAGCTCGGTCTTATCAAGATCCACCTCTACCGTCCGTTCGCCACCGAGGCGTTTCTCAAGATCATTCCGGCAAGCGTCAAGAAGATCGCAGTCCTCGACAGGACCAAGGAGCCCGGCTCCATCGGCGAGCCCCTCTACATGGATGTCGTCACCGCCCTCCAGGGCAGGAGCATCAAGGTCATCGGCGGACGCTACGGGCTTTCAAGCAAGGAGTTCACCCCTTCAATGGTCAAGGCCGTCTATGACCACCTCGCCGGAAAATGCACCCACAACTTCACGGTCGGCATTCAAGACGATGTTTCCAACCTCTCACTTCCTGTCAAGGATATGATCAACACCGAGCCTGAAGACACCTTCGGCTGCATGTTCTGGGGCCTCGGTTCCGATGGAACGGTCGGCGCGAACAAGGAATCGATCAAGATCATCGGCAACAACACCGACATGTACGCACAGGGATATTTCGTGTATGATTCAAAAAAGTCATACGGAATCACAGTGTCCCACCTGCGTTTCGGCAAGAGCCCGATCCGCTC
>CAZDNQ010000508.1:0-3904 GCA_964506605.1 uncultured Victivallis sp.
TATGGCGGCCTATAATTTCCTCGGCTGAGTATCCGAAGAATCTCTGTCCGAACTCGTTGAGGAAAGTGATCCTCCCTTCATGTGTCCATCGCAGGATTATGCTGTTAGCATGCTCCACAAGCTCGCGATATTTCCGCTCGCTGTCCTGCAGTGCTTTTTCGGTCTCCTTGCGTTCGGTGATATCTCGGATAATGGCCTGATAGAATTTTTTTCCGCCGTTTTGTATGGCGTGCAGGCTGATCTCCACAGGGAATGCCGTTCCATCTTTGCGCTTGTGTACTGTCTCATAAAGTGCCTTCCCTGAAACCTTCGCCAGCTCTATCTGCCTGAAGAAATCATCCCTTGTGCCGGGCGCACGCAGTTGTGAAGCATGCATTCCTATCAGTTCTTCCCGGGTGTATCCGTAGAAATCCACCACACGGTCGTTGACTTCAAGAAAATGGAATTCCCCGTCAAGCAGGATTATGAAATCGTTTGCATACTTTGAAAGATAACTTATGTGTGTTGCAGACAGTCTGGCCTCTTCCTCCGCCTTCTTGCGCCCGGAGATGTCTCGGACAATGGCCTGCAGCAGGGTCTCTCCGCCCAGTTCCATGCGGTTCAAGCTCACCTCGGCCATGAATGGCGTCCCGTCCCGCCGGCAGTGCTCCCATTCAAAGAACTGCGCCCCTTCTGTCAGGCATAGGTTTATCTTCTCCAATGCCTTCTCATCGGACCGCCGTCCATCGGGCTGCGCTATTGGCGAGTATTCATATGGTGGTGCGCCTACGATCTGCTCGCGTCTACAGCCAAACATCGTCAAGGTCCGGGCATTGCAGTCGATGAATTTGTCCCGGCGCATAAGCATGATGGCGTCGTTGGCTGTCTCGAACAGCATGCGGTGCTTGAGTTCACTTTCTTTCAGCGCCTGTTCGACATGCTTTTGTTCAGTCACGTCCCGGATGACTTCAATGGCGCCGCAACGCCGTCCTTCCTGGTCGAACAAAGGCGACGCCACGCCCCAGAGATGGGCGCCTTGTCCGCCCCTCATGCCGGGGATGAAGGACTCGGCTACTAGCGTGTTGCCGTTACGCCTGATGAATTTGTAGTTCGCCTCCACCTCCGGCGTGGGCATGTCCAGCAGGTCGATCAAAATAGGACATCGTACGCCGAAGAACGGTTCAGCATAGGCGTAATCGCCGATCCCCAGCACCGCGATCTTCTTCACACCCGTCATGATCTCGCAGGCACGGTTCCATGCAACGACACGTTTTTCCTGGTCGATGACAAATGTGGCATCCGGCAGAAATTCAATTATGTTCACAAGCTGTTGATGTGCGCTTCGGACCTCCTCCTCGCTCTTCTTCAAGATCTCTTCCGTCTTTTCATGCTCTTTTATCTCAAGTTCCAGCGCTGACTTTGCATCATTCGCCATCTGCGTCTCCGAATATGCCTTTTTAAGGAGGAACAGGATAACAACCCCAAGCAGTGACAGGAGGGTTCCAAAAACCGCTGTCATTTCGGGCAGCAGGGTCTTGTTTCGCTCAATAAAGGATTTTGTCGGTTGCACATGTATGGAAAGCTGATGGTCCATGATGCTTGTGTTGGACACCGCATTCAAGGCGGCCTTTCGCGTATCATCCCAGCCCTCCTGCTTGAAGACTGGAATATCATCATAGAACGCGCATAGAGCGAAATCGCCCAGCTCACGGTTGTCTTTCATGTTGAAAATGTAGTCCAGCCATTCCTTGATGCGGAAAACTGCCAGTATGAAGCCATCGAATTCCCCGTTGACATAAATTGGAAGATAGACAAGGAATCCTTTCCCCCCCTGCACAAGCTCTACTGCGGATGTCACGGCGGGGGATTTTGTATCTTTGGCTTTCTCCAGTGCAATACGTCGTTTCTGCTCCGAGGAGAGATTGAGGTTTTTCGCCTGTTCGTTTTCCTTCAAGGGCACTATCCACCGAACAAACAAATCCTTGTCAACCCATTCCAAGGCTTGATAGCCGGGGGTGTCAGCCTGATAGGCGGTGGCATTGCTTATGAACTCCTCTTCCGGAGTCCCTCCGAGGCTCTCCCATCTTTTCACCATGCGCTGCAGGGTAGATATGCGGTTGCGCAGATCAGAGGAGGCGTGGTCTGCCAGATATTCCGCTTCGGCCTTGACCTTGTTCCTTAGGTTGTCTTCTTCACGCTGAGCAAGCCTCAGGCATAATTCTCCAGCCAACATGAACAAGATTGCGCCTGCCATCATCGGCGGCAGCCAGCCGGAAGTGATCCCGGATTTTACCAGCCATGAGGTTTTCGCTTTTAGAGCCATATGCCTCCTTCACACATAAGCATAAACGGCCTTTCTTTACGATGGCTCAGAATAACAGCATAACAGGGGGCTGCTGCAAATTGATAAGCGGTGGAACAGCATGATTGGAACTAGACGGGGAAAACGGGTGGTTCCAGGGATACGTGGCGCAAGGGCAAGCCCATGCGTGCTTTTTGGTTCTACGGAACAGTTCATAACTTTCTTACCCCCTTCAAATCCGATCTGTTACACCTTCCGTAATTATAAACTAGTATTCCGTGTTGAGAAATACAAGTGTACAGGGATGAATACTTGCCGTCACCACGACACTGTCAATAGCCGGATTTTGCAATTGCCTTGAAGCAATGGGAAAGCTGGATTTGACACTTTTTTCGCTGCAGGGCAGGGAGGATCCGACAGCGGAGCTGTGGGTTTTCCATGTGTCGTGAATGATCTATGCTAGAAATATTTCTGCAGGTAGTGCTTCATTACGCCGTAGCGGAGGCCGTTGGCGGTGATGCGGATGTCATTGAAGTTGAAGAAGCGCAGGAATTCCGAGAGTATGAGAAGTCCGGCGGGCAGGATCTCGGCCCGCTCCTTCTCCATGCCAGGCACCTTTATCCTCTCCTCCAGGCTCATCCTGGAGAGCTGGCGGGCATATACGGCGAGCATCTTGCTTTCCACTTTGACTGAATTGATGTGCTTCCTGTCGTAGACGTTCTCCTTGAGCAGCACCGCCGCGAAAGTAGTCGCCGTGCCGCCGCTTGCGATGACGATCGGGCTCCTGCTTGAGAGCCAGGAATGGACGTCGTCTACGATTGAGAACATGTTCTTCTTGATGAAGCGTTTTGCGGCAAGGCGCTGCGGTATCCATTCGCCTTTGCCTATATTGAACATCTCGGATACTGCGACGCAGCCCATGTTCATGCTGTGTGCGCCGACCATGATGTTCTTCGTGCCGAAGGCCACCTCAGTGCTGCCGCCGCCTATGTCGACAGTGAGCAGGGGGCTGTCGGTCTCGATCTCGTAGGTGGCGCCGATATAGGTGAACTTCGCCTCCTCCTTGCCGCTCAGGACCTGCGGGAAGATGTTCAGCCGCTGGTGGCATTTCACCAGGAATTCACTCTTGTTCTGGGCGTTCCTTACTGCGCTTGTCGTGGTTATTATAAGGTCTTCGGCGCCCTCATGCGTGGCGATATCCTGCATTTCCTTCGATACGTCGAGAGCATACTGGATGGCTTCGGCGGAGAGGACTCCGGAATGTGTTATGCCCTTGCCGAGACGCGTTATGGCGAAGACTTCATTTATCGGTTCTATCGTACCGTTTGAAGAGCATTTCGCGACAAGCAGCACGTTCGAATTGCTGCCGATGTCGAGGACTGCTAGGATTTTTTCCTTGGCCATGCTTTTTAATAAGGATTATTGGTTGAAAGTAAAGAATTTACGGGCATACTATGCCAATATCTGCAGAAAAAAACAATGTCGCATCAGATGTTTTTTCAGATTTAATAACAACAGGGACCATATATGATAATCGTATTCAAGCCGCACACTCCGGAAGAAAAGATAAATGAAGTCTCGAACATGATCGTGCAACTCGGTTATGAGCCGCGAATCATCCGT
>CAZDNQ010000509.1:0-3895 GCA_964506605.1 uncultured Victivallis sp.
GACGTTGCCGTGCATGTCATATAAGCCCCATGCGTTCGGTTTTTTTTCGCCGACAGGATGAGTGGTGTCTTCGGAATTGTCCGAATACCAGCCCATTTCGTCCAGCTCGCCCGCATAGTCGCCGGTCGAGCCCGCCCGGCAGGAATATTCCCACTCCGCCTCAGTCGGCAGACGCGACTTAAGGCCTTTTGGCAGCAGCTCAGACAGTTTCGGAATGAACTTGTTATTGATGTCGTTCCAGGAAACCTGCTCCACCGGACGTTTCCCAGCCTCCTTCCCGTTTTTGAACTGGCTCGGATTCTCGCCGGTCACCGACCTCCACTGCTCCTGCGTCACCTCGAACTTGCCCATGTAGAAAGGCTTTGTAATGGTAACCTTGTGCACAGGCTTCTCATTCTCGGAAATATTCTCCGCCCCCATCATGAATGTGCCCGGCTGGATCAGAACGAAATCCATCTTGATTCCACCGCCAAGATCCAGCGTGAGGTTCTTCTTCGGTTCCAGCGAGGAATCATCGGATTTCTTATCCTTGTCGTCGGCAGGCGCAAATATCGAAGGCAGGCAGAGCAGGGCTCCCAGAAAACACAACGGAACTATATGTCTGAAAAGAAACCCGAATGAAATACGGACCGGCTCCAGAAAGATTTTACGGCTCATATCAACTCCCCTTTTGATGACAGGCGCTTTGATTGTTAAGCCATAATCTAGCATGTGGCGCGCAAAAATCCTCCAATACTCCGGGTAGTTCAGCGGAAGAAGGATGCATGTGCGATAGGGCCGTGGACCGGATGGCGCCAAGTTAGGCGCTTCTCCTATATTTGGGGCTTATAATCGGAAAAGGCTGGTTTTCTGATTTTAAGCTATATGGCAAGGTCGATTCTCGCAGATGTATTGCTTGACTATGCATAGCGTGCTGGCTATCTTTCCTTTCATATGAAAATAAAAACCTTTTTCGTCCGGAGCCTTGCGCTATCCGCCGCATTGCTGTTATCCATCACCGCCATCGTGGCCCAGGCCCAGACTCCTGCATGGCCGGACGCTCCCGACAAAATTGCCATACTGAAGGCGAAGGTGGACGCAAGATGGCCGGGTTTTTCAGGTGAGCCGAAACCTAAAACCGATGTCCGCGAGATGATGTCGTTCGCGCTCAACGCGGCCGCCGTCGACTTCCCGCCGGAGAGGATCGGGCATGTCCTGAAATATCTCAGGCAGGCCCAGGTTTCCGATGAGAAGAAAAAGGGCTATGGCAACTTCATCTGGTACTGGGGCGACTCCGAAGTCGTTGATTTCAACGGTGTGGAGTTCACAATCCGCCAGGGCGTACTCATCTGGATCCTCTACCGGGACAAACTCTCTCCTGATGCGCGGAAGACCCTCGAGGATATGCTCGTACTCGCCGTCGAAGGCGTCAAACGGCAGAAGGTGAACCTGAACTACACCAACATCATCACCATGAAGATCTGGAACCTCATCGCGCTAGGGGAGGCTTTGGACAAGCCGGACGTGGCCGACCTCGGTTACAAGCTGCTCGATGACTGGATGCTTTTCACCTACAGGAACGGCATATGCGAATATCTGAGCCCGACATACTATGAATGCGATCTGGAGAACCTCGGCCTAATTTATCATTTTGCAAAACGCGAGGAAGGCCGGACTGCCGCCAAGGCCGCGCTGGATTATATCTGGACCGATATCATGGCAAACTGGTATTCGCCCTCCATGCGGCTGGGCGGGGCGCACAGCCGCGACTATGACCGGCTGACCGGACACGGCGGTCTCGAAAAGTATCCGATGTACGCTGGATTCATCCCGAACAGCTCCGGACAGGACTTCCGGAATTCCCCGTTCGATTATTTCTCCTTCGTCCAGCCCTCCGCCGAGATTGGCAAGCTGGCCGATACGATACCGCGCTTCGTCTTCCAGCGCTGGGGTGACAAGCCCTGGCAATGGGCCGCCCAATATGTCGGAAAGAACTTCAGTGTCGGATCCGCGGGCTGCAACTATTGGGACATGGACAAGGCTCCGCTTCTCATCAATATCGGCAGCGGTGAAAGGACATCTCAGATCAACTTCTACATGGATGGCCGTGGCGACTGCTACGGCAGGAAGAAGATCATGGAAGGGTCGGGACATATGAAGGCGCTCCATCTCAGACCGTTCATCACAAGCGTGCAGAACGACGCCGACGTGCTTTTCCTAACCTCGATCTCTGCAAAGAAGACCCCGGAGATGGCCGCTGAATCCAACATCACGCTGCCGTCCGATTGTGAAGTATGGGCCGGCGACTCCAGGCTCGACACCCATGCCGCGCATGATACCTGGACACGTGAGCCTCTTCCTGACAATGTAATGACGACTGCCGCCGCCGTCGTCGTGGATGGAAAACCAATGCTGAGGATCGTCGACAGGAAAGAGGATGCCGGAGTAGGGGTATACAAGAGGATTCCTGTGGTCCCGGGTTCGTTCTACCGCGAAAGAATCCGTGCAAAAGGAGGCGAGATTTCCCTGTATATGAACTGGTATGACAAGAACGGCAGCATGATCCCTCCGGAACACAGCAGCCTTGTGGCTGGAGGCAAGGATGATTTCACAGTTGGAGAATATATCGAGCAGGCTCCTGCGAAAGCCGCAAGCTGCCAGGTGTGGATCTACTCGAAAATAAAGACGACCACGGAAATCGACATAGCGGACATCAGCTTCGAGGATCTTGGTCATTCCAAGACAGGATCCGGAAAGAACCTTGTGGATTTCGACTTCGCTCCTTTTGTAGAACAGTCAATCGCAATACCTGCTGGAACCGACATCTTCATCCGCCGCCAGGACGTCGCCATGGTGCTTCGCCCGATCATGATCCGTGATGCAAAAGGCTCCGAAGTCCCACTGGTCCTGCACAACGATGGTCTTGACTATGGCGCCATCAGGCTTACCGCGAGCCAGGATCCTGAACGGACAGGCAACCGCGTGTCTACAGCCATCTGGTCTTATATCGAAGAGGGGATCTCCGACGACAAGGCGTTCGCTGAATTCCGCAGGAAGATCATGGCGCGAAAATCCAACATAGACTTCAAGGACAATGTCGTCACCGTGACCGCCGACGGTCCTGATGGCGGGCTGATGATTTCCGCAGACATTGTAAAGGAAACACGCCTCGCGTCCAAAGGGATGAAGCCCGGCACCGATTCGCAGTTCCTTTCCGTCAACGGCAAGGAGCTTGGACACCCCATCCTCGAAGCAGTTCCTTCCCTGAAAAAAGCTCTGGAGAAGCCTTAGGCGGAAAATGCAGACATTCACACCTGCCGCACAGTAGCTTCTTGGCGACGGTTGCCTGCAGCCGCATCTACTTCAGGAGATTGTCCACTTTGTCCTTCTTCTCCTTCTCCTCGGCCTTCTTCTTGTCGGCTTCCTCCTTCTGACGGGTCTTGTCCTCCTGCACTTTCTTCTCCATGTCGGGGACGGCTTCGAAGATCTTGAGAAGCTTCGGAATCTCGGAGATCCTTATCTCAATGAGCTCATAGGTGATGTCGTTGCCGGTTGTCTTGCTGATCCAGCCAGGAGTGCCCTTCTTGAGCTTCCTGTACATCCATCCCAAGGCTATCGGCTTCTGGACGTCCTCCAGGCCGTTCGCGTCCGAAACCGTCTCCCACTCAGCCGCCTTTTTCAGCATGTCGGTGAAATCCTGGTAGAACGGTGGTTCGGATACCGCTTTTTCGTTCTTGTCCTTGACTGTGGAGAACTCCTCCTTCTGCAGCAGATCATCCCTGCTGTTGCCCCAGACAATGCAGAGCCGCCCATTCTCACCCTTCATTGCAAGGAAGAGCATGCCTTCGGCGTCAGTCCGCCCCTTCCACCTGTCACGGTGGCTGAAAGTGCATTTGACGCCTTCCTCCGAGAGGAT
>CAZDNQ010000510.1:0-3888 GCA_964506605.1 uncultured Victivallis sp.
TGACTTGAAGTACTGCTGCCCTCTCGCATACTGGCGCAGGAGTGTTTCAGTCTCAGGGAGATTTTCATCTGACTGGAGGAATGTCCCGCCAACTATGTCCCAGCGTCCCTCCTTCACATATTTTTTGATCCTTGCAAAAGTATCCGGATCGGTCTTTTCAATGTGCTCGTAGACCACCGATTCGCCGCGGTTGAACGTGAGTTCCGGATCCTCGTCCATGAGATCGAGTATCGTCCGGCAGGTGATGATTCCCTCGTTCAGCCCCTCGCGCCAGTCCCAGAGCCATACCGGATCCAGATGTGCGTTGCCGAGGAAGTGGAAGTTGTATTTGGTGCTCATTATTATTTCCCTATGTTATTAAATATTCCTTCGCAGGCTAAGAGTAAGCCCGGAAAGAAAATTATCAATTATTCAACCAATATCAAATCTCCGACAAGATCCAGCTGCTTCGAATGCGCGCAGCCGAACCATCCCATGAAAGACCCTCTGCCGGGACCATCGTCCTCGTTGAGGATCACGCACATGCCGAGGTTTGCGCCAGTGACGGCATTGAACGGAGCAAGCCTGATCCAAGGGAACGCGATCTCGTAGGTCCTGCTGCCGGTACCGTCATTGGCCTTTGTGACCTTGATGATGATGTCCTTTACCTCGCCTGTCGGGGTTGCGGAGTCCGCGGAATAGTTGCACCATGCCTGCGGCCCCTTAGTCCCTTCGGCTAGGGCATACTCGTACTTGCCGCCCTTTTCACTGGATTCCCTGTAGGTGTCGACGAGTATCTGGAGTCCGTCCATGTTCCAGATTTCTCCGTCGCACTTCGGATTCACGTAAACATCGTCTGTGACATCCACCCTCATGTACAGGAATTTGTCGTCCCAGAGGAAACGGAGTTTTCCGGAAAGATCGTCGACGCCTTTCCAGACGGCCGTCTTCGCAAGCTTGTAGTACTGTCTTTCCTCGTTGATGTTCTGCACTGGAGCCTTCTGCCATTCGCTTTCGTCTGCGGCAAGATCCATTTTGAGCGGAACCTTCAGCTTTGGAACTCCGACGAAGCCGGATATGAACCTATCCTTTGAAATGGATTTGCCGGCGGAGTCATGGACATGCGCCTTGGCGCTGTAGATGTTCAACGCGTTGAAATTAGAGACGGACACCTTCACTTCCTTCTCTGATTTCCCTTCCAGGACAAACTTTCCTTTTGTCTCCCCTGAGATTTCCGCGTTGAAGGGCTTCGCGTTTGACTTCTGGAACGTTCCGCCCGCCATCTCAATCTCCTCCGGGATGGAAATGTCGTAGCTGACGTCCTCCTTTGCGGATGAGTTGTTCCTGACCAGCAGTTTCATTCCGGCAGCACCTTCCTTGAAAGGTTCCGGGAGCATCCTGATTGATATCTTGCCCGAGATAGGGACCGGGATGGAAAGTTCGCCGCCGGCGTTCTTCATCGCCAGTACCAGGCGTCCTTCGCGCGCCATCGTGTTTTCAGGCGCGGAAACTGCGAAGTTCGCAGAGGAAGTATCGGAGCTGGTCTTCTTTACGTTCCATTCGGGAGGAGCAAGCAGGGAGATGTCGTCCGGAGAAATTCCGTTGAGCTTGAAGGAGAGGGAAGTGCCTTCTCCTTTTATTACAGGTATTATATCTCCCGCCAGGGATACTGAGGGTTCTCCAAGCTTCTCCGGCAGCTTCATGTCCTTTGATTCGAAGAACAGCACAAGCGGATCCTCCGAGAGGGTGAGCGTCAGACCTTTGCCTTTTGCATCGAGAGCGGCGGAACTGCCATCTATTCTGAGGAACCTGACTGGTCCGACATTGTCAAGAGGAAGGAATACATCTTTCCTTTCCTTTTCCTTCCAGATGATGAGCATGCATTTGCCGTCCCTGTCCCTGAAGAGTACGGCTTCGGTCTCATCACCATAGAGTTTCGAGTCCACGACCTTCTTGATGCAGATGCCGTTGATCATGTTGTAGTATGCGACTGCCGTCAGCTTCGGGCTGTAGAAATTGTATTTCGAGTTGAAGACGTCGAACGATTCGCCGTTGCTTCCGACAATCTTCGCCTCGGGATCCGGATAGAAGATGTCGAACCATGAGATCATCTCTCCGCCGCTGGCGAAGAACACCGCGAACTTCTTGATGAGGTCCCGTGCGACCGCGAGCCGCGACATGCCCTGGCTGTTCAGGCCGATTTCGGTGGACCAGACCGGTTTCTTCCTGCCTCCATATTTTGCAAACAGCTCATCATACCTCTTGAAAGTCTTTTTCATGTGCAGAGGATCTTCATATGTATGGAAGTCGACAGCGTCGAGATAATCCAGGAACCCCTGCTTGAAAAACTCCTCGGTGGGGCCGCAGGATGTTCCGATGACAGTGACTTTCGGATCCGCCTGTTTCACTCCCTCATAAGTTGGCTTGTAGACCGCGACATCTTCCTTGACTCTTTCAGCGTTTCCATGAGGCTCATTCCCCATGCGGACTATGAGCGGGACATAGTCCTTGTATTTATTGATGAGGTTCTTTGCGCCTTCCCTCATCGATGTCTCGTTATAATCCTTGTAATTGCCTAGGTGGTATTCTACGGCATGGACAGGGCCGCAGCCAAGAACCGCGCCTAGGTCAAGTTCCTTGCAGTATTCTATGCCGGGTGCGAAAGGTTCATATGGGGCCTTGGCGCCCCAGCCGCTGAATATCCCGCACCATCTGGCGCCGATCCTGTCGGAAAGGAAGAAATGATCCTTCTCCTTGTTGTTCCAGCTGTTAGAAATGACGGGAATTTCCTGTGGCTTGTAGTTCTTCGTGATCGGCCTGGGCAGGAGGACAAACGATGAGCCTTCCTGGTAGGGTTCGGTATCTGCGAATTCCGCAAAGCCCATGATCGCGTAGTATTTCCCGTCCTCGAGCTTCAGGCCGCTGAGATCGAGATTTCCCTTGTACTGGGTCTTCCTGCCCGTCTTTTCCGGAGCTCCGAGTCTTACGGCGATCGGCTTTGAATATTCCGCGCCCCAGTAGTCGGTGATTACGCATTTGATCTCGCGGTTATCGGACGGCCAGTCCTTCCTGCATTCGACAATGACTTCAAAAGAAAGTTTTTCTCCGGGATAGAATATGTTGCCAAGGGATTTCGAGGAGAACTTAATTGCAGAGAAGATCATGTTCGCCTTGGGCGAGGGGCCGAGATATTTTGCGGAAAGGGCGGCGACATTGAACTTCCCGTGCGTCTTGTTCATGTTGATCTTGAATCTTGCTGAAACCGCACCGCTGGAAATATCGACGACCTTCTTGAACTCCTTCCAGTCATCTTTTTTCGTTACAAGGGCGAATTCAAAATTGTCCAGGACCTTTCCGGACGAATCAATCGTTTCCAGATGGATTGCTCCATTGAATGAGGAGTCCGGCGAATAAAGCTCGGACTTGAAGGCGACAGAAAGCTCCCAGAGCCCTTCTCTGGCGGGGAAGGATTCCATTGTCAACGAAGTCGGGTTGTCGACTTCCTTTTCCGTTCTTTCGAAGAGAATGGAGCTTTTGCCCTTGTAGGTCGATTTCGCATCCAGGGAGATCTTCCCCTGGACCTTCCAGTCCTGCGGGAGTTCTGCCAGCTTTTCAAAACCGCCCTCGAAACCTTCCGCCGAAGCTGCCGACGACTGCAGGAGTACAAGGGCTGATACTGTTGAAGCCACCAATGTAAGATTAAGCATATTGCACCATTTTGGGATTGTTGACCAAAGACTACTAATGATACAATGAGTACAATACACAGATATTTTACTAATTCCATCCATTTTCATATTACTTTGCAGGTGGAATCGGAGAAGGCATTTTTTTCACTCGTATTTCCTTTACCAGGACTGGATTGGGGCCGGAGGCGTTGATGGAGAAATGATATCCCCACTGACCAAT
>CAZDNQ010000511.1:0-3884 GCA_964506605.1 uncultured Victivallis sp.
ACCATCACTGCGAACTTCGCACGCAATCAGGGGTTCGTATCCGTTACGCAGACAGGTGTTGGGAATACCACGGGTTCCGTGGGGCCGGTTGACACGAATACGACCCATCCGATTACCGCTACGGAGACTGATACCGTAAACTATGAGTTTGTGAACTGGACGGTCTCCGGATCCGGCTATGTTCCGGAACCCAGGAATATCACAGAGACTACTGCCACTCTCAAAGGTGACGACGGAGCCTCGCTGGTTGCCACTGCGCACTTCTTCCCGAAGGCGAACGAGCTGACCTCAGGTGTCACATGGACTCCGTCTCTCAGCGGGGCAAAGGGAGTCATGTACTTCTACAGGATCAATGTGCCGGCTGGCATGACAAAACTCTATGTGAACACATCCGATGGAGGCTCTGCGCCTGGAGACGACTGCGACCTCTACATTAGAAAAGGGCTTGTCCCCTCGACCGAGGAATATGATGGCAAGAGCACCAACACGAGCACGATCGAGTCGGTCACTATACTGGATCCTGAACCGGGTTACTGGTACGTCATGGTCTATGCATATGATGATTTCACAAATGCCGATTTGACCGCCACTGTCAGCAGCAATCTGCCGAATGCGCCGACATCGCTGTCGACTCTGGGCCATGCGGACAAGGTGACCTTGAACTGGAGCGCTCCTGCCGTTGTACCGGAAACCGACGGATACGACATCTACAGGTCGCATTCGAATTCAAGTTCGCTTGCAGAGCTAATTGGAAGCGTGAACACCGGTGTCGTAACCTATGAAGATACCACCGCAGTGGCGGGTACGCTTTACTATTACTGGGTGACCGCCAAGAACGTCTGGGGGCAGGGCGCATTCAGCAACTATGCGCAGGGAAGCCTCCTGACGGACATGCCCATTGGACTTTCAAATGGAATCTCTGTGACTGTGAGCGGTGATGCCGGCACAACCAGACGCTACAGCATTGAAGTTCCTGCAGGCCAGTGCCTCCTCGAGATTAGGGCGAAGGCCGGGACAGGCGACTGCGACATCTCCGTTGCAAAAGACGACGGGACAATCTTGAGATACGCTGTCAAAGTCACCGACAACGAGAGGATTTGCATAGACAATCCTCCGGAGGACACGTACATAATAAGCCTCTACGCAAACACCGCTTATACGGGACTCTCTCTTACGGCTAAGTATTACAGCGCCAAGCCGCTTCCTCCTGCCACGGTCACCGCCAGCGATGGGAATTATGCAGGGGCGATAGCGGTTTCATGGAAGGAGAGCGATGGTGCAACAGGATATGAGGTCTGGAGGAGCACTACAACTAGCAGCACGTCTGCAGTGATGCTCGCAGACGTGTCCGGCCTGAGCTATATCGATATTTCGAACGAGGTGAGCAATCCGCTTTCCATAACCGCGACCTACTACTATTTCATCAAGGCGAAGAATGCCGCAGGAACAAGCGCGTTCAGCGCGAACAACAGCGGTTATGTCGCAAGGATTCCCGCCGCTCCCGCCTCGCTGGCCGTCTCAAAGGCTGCGTACTTTGAGAAAATCACCCTCTCCTGGCCTGCCGTTGCAGGAGCGACATTCTACAAGATTTACAGGAACACTACAGGTGTCTTCGACGAACTCGACTACATAGGCAAGGTCGACTACTGCGGCAAGCTCACCACCTACACCTACGACGATTTCGGCGGGGCTGATCCGAGACCCAACACATCGGTTTCCGGACAGAAGTATTACTACTGGGTGAAGGCCGCAAACGACAACGGTGCATCTTCGCCAGTCGGCGGCTATGGCACTTTGAACAAGTCCGGTCCGGCCACGATCACCGCCACCCAGGGCACCCTGGCCGGGAAGATCAGGGTCAGCTGGTCTGCTGTGACAGAGCCCATGGCAGCCACATATGACATTTATCTCGACGATGTCCTAACTGTCCCATGGACATCTGTGACCTCATATGACATTGATGTTCTCGACACGGACGTCCATTCGTTCAAGGTCTGCGCGAACTTCTTCGGTTACTCGAGCGATTTTAGCCCGACCTGCACCGGCTACGCGCTTCTTCCGTCCGAACTGCCTCCGGCGCCGGTCCTGAAGTCCGCGCTCAACATTGAAATGAACTTCGTGGAAATAAAATGGGACGAGATATCTAGCGCTGTCTCCTATAACATCTTCAGGAAGGATAATATCGGAGATCCGTGGGGAGTGCCTTTATTTGCGGACTACAAATATATGGGATCGGCTGTTTCATTCATTGACAACACTGCGGTCGCTGGACAAAACTATTATTACGCGGTCACTTCGGTGAACGCAGTTGGGGAAGGCCCCTTGAGCAATGTGCTGGCAAATGGGCCAAGCACTGAGTTCCTTAAGGGCGATCCGCCTGTTCCTGCTGATGGGACATCCGCGAGCCAGAAATTCTACCACATCGTGGTCCAGCCCGGTTGCTCACGGCTCGTAATTACCCTCAGCCCTCTTGCGGGTTCCACAGGCGACTGCACGCTTTACACCAAGCTTGGCTCATATCCGACTCTGACAAGTTACAACGCCAAAGGAGTCAGCGGCGTCCCTCCCGGCGGACAGTCAATCAGCATAGCAAATCCTTCAGCGGGCATCTGGTACATCATGCTCTATGGGACAAGCGCCTACAGCAACTTTGAATTTTCAGCCGCCTATTACTACGCCACCGACATAATACTCACGGAAGTGCCGGCTGATGATCAGACGGTGCCGTTCACGGCGACGTTCAAAGGCAAGGTACAGGATGAGACTCTCACAGGCATTTCCGGACTTACTGTCGGTGTCAGGGATCCGAACACCGGACTGATCGGCTGGATTGCGGCAAAGACTGACGCCAGCGGCAATTTCTCATATTCCGTGCCCGTTGCCGCCGAAGGCGAATTCACTTATGACTTCACCCTGTCCACGATTCCTGACTATACCACCAGCATCGCCAGCTATACTGTGAAGACGAGGATGAGCGCCGGCGGAATATTTGATTTCGCAGGCTATCAGCTTTGTGAGACAATCCCGTTCATCTCGAGCTTTGTCATAGGAATGGAGGACTACATGAACACAAGGAGGGGGTTCACCGAAGGGCCTTCCAGTGATTCAACATTATATGAAGGCATGTGGGTGCGCCATACGCTCTGGCTGACTCCCTACGACGATGCCCTTAAGGCTAAGCTCGATTCCGGCCTCTATATCCTATACTACGGATCGGAAGGCACCGCCGTCGGCAACTGCGGTCCGAACCTGCCTGGAGAGCTTGGATTCAAGGTTTCACCGCTGCTCGTACATGTCGCCTTTGACATGCAGGACCAGGTGATGGACGCCCTCAAAACGAACGGCGTCATCGATGACAGCCTGATCAACAATGTAACACTCGGCGGTATCGGAGTGGTCGTTGTCGCTGGCGTCAGCAATCCATGGGGTGAGGACATGGGCGGTACGGACTATAACGTGTCGCTTACTGCGAACGAGCAGTTCGACCTACTTGCGAACATCGCAGGAGAGACCCCCGGTTCTGTAACCGTCTTCGGGACTGAGAAGATGGACGAGACCATGATCAGGAACCTGCATGTCCGCATAGATGATGGAGCCAGGGAGATAGGCGTCAAGACGACCTTCTTCATCGAACCATACGTGCCTGCGCCGTAATGATTGGCGACATCGAATGGCGGGAACTCAAGGCGAGATTGCACAGATCCGCCTTCAGGTCGAAATTCCGGCTTGCCGGGAAGGAAAGGGCGTACGTCCTCGAGAAAGGCCTTGACACGATCCGCCGCCATGCCCTTGATTTCATAGGAAGGAGGCTCGCACCGGCATTTCCGGAGAACGACGGCAGGCAGACTCCAATGAGGAACCATCCGGTGTTCATTGCCCAGCAT
>CAZDNQ010000512.1:0-2186 GCA_964506605.1 uncultured Victivallis sp.
GGTTGGAATCCGTTTGTTTTCAAGGATAAGGACACTTATTACATGTTCCACCATGGGAACTGGTTTACTGAAGGCGAATGCTGCATAGTATTAAGATCTTCAAAAGATCTGAAGAACTGGACAAAGGACGAAGTCGTTCTAAGGCCGGATCTTACATGGGAAAAGGAAAGTTTCAGGTCAAGGCCAGTGGTCAGAAATGCCTGTATCACAAGGACTCCTGATGGGTACAGGTTATACTATGCTTCAGGGGAAGTGCTGCTGACGGACTGCGGTTATGAGGAACCAGTTTATAACGGTGTTGCGTTTTCCGAAAATATCACGGGGCCTTATAGGAAACACCCTAACCCGGTTATCGGACCAAACCCGGATGATCCGTATAGAAATATTGGCGCCGGAGGGCTCAAGGTTTATTATGAATGGACGGAAAACATATTCGTGGGTTTCAACAACGGTATCTATAAGGACAAAGAAGGAAATTCACGCTCTGCAATTCACCTCCTGTTGTCCAGGGACGGCATGGAATGGTTCAATATGCCGTTCAATCCTATCATATCTCCGGAAAAAGGATGGAAGGATGCGTTGGTCTACCAGCTTGACGTAAGGAAAGTAGGAAATGAACTCTGGATGTGGTACAACGCAAGGGACGGATGGGAAACAGGTATTGAGAGAGTAGGCATATCCAGATTTAAATTAAATAGGACTTTGGGATATTTCCCGAAATTTTCACATTAACCAAAAGAGGGCGGATGCATATGAATCATCGGGAACGAATACGCGCCATCATCGGCGGTGACCCTGTCGACCGCTGCGGGTTCTGGCTTGGACATCCGCACGCTGAGCTGTGGCCGTTGCTCCACCGGCATTTCGGCACTAGGACGGAAGCAGAGTTGCGCCGGTTGCTTCAGGATGAATTCGTACTTCTCTCGGCCGAGTATCAAGGAAATTGCTATGATGGACCGGAAGTGGCGGTTTTCTTCGACATCCTGAATCCGCCCATCACACCGCCGCTGGCGGAGTGTACCGAAATCGCGGAATTAAACGACTTTCCTTGGCCCGATGCCGGAAAACTGTCCATTGCTCCGGTGATTGCCGCATTGCAGAATGCCGGAGACGTTTACCGCTGCAGTGGAACCTGGTGTCCGTTCTTTCATGTGATGGTCAACCTGTTCGGCATGGAAAACTACCTGGTGAAAATGTACGAGCAACCTGAATTGATTCATTCTGCAACCAACCGCGTCTGCCAGTTCTACTACGATGCGAATGAACGGGTTTTCTCCGTAGCGGACAGCCTTGTCGACGGTTTTTTTTTCGGAAACGATTTCGGGACTCAGTCGGACTTGATCTGCAGTCCGGAACATTTCGACGAGTTCATGTTGCCATGGATTCGCCAGTTCGCTGCCCAAGGGCATCGGCATGGGCACCAGGTGATCATGCATTCCTGTGGTTCGATCTACAAGGTTATTGGACGGCTTATTGATGCTGGAGTTGATTGCCTCCACCCACTCCAGACGAGAGCCTCCGGAATGGACGCGGAAACTCTTGCCCGTGATTTCAAAGGACGTCTGGCGTTCATGGGCGGCGTTGACACGCAGGAATTGATGACGCATGCCTCCTCCGAGGATGTACGTGCAGAAGTGCGCAGGCTTAAAGCCATGTTGGGACCGCAACTGATTGTCAGCCCAAGCCACGAAACTCTGCTGAGAAACGTTCCGTCCTCCAACGTCCAGGCCATGGCGGAAGCGGCAAGGGAGTAGATGCCTTTATCATGCCGACAATTCTTTCATCCCCGGGAATTTCAAGGTTTCAGTGAATGACACGGAATCGAACAGTTTTTCAGAAAGGATACGCGAGATAGCAGCCCGTATTCGGATGATCCTGATTTTGTTTCAGATCTGTCAACGCGGTGAAGTTTGTCAAAAACAGCTCTCACATCAGCGGTTGGCCAGTATATCGGACACCGACAGGTGACCAGGAGGAGCCCATGATGACCATGACTTCACGTGAACGGGTATTGAACGCGTTGCGCCGCCGTCTTCCTCCATGGGGAATCCTTGACAAGCAATGGTATAAAGAGGCAATACATAGACAAGGAGTGAACTGCTTCCGACATCCGATGAATATTCAATTCGTTTAGAAGACAACCACATTTTTTAATAAATATGTTGACATGTGTAATATTACGTTAT
>CAZDNQ010000512.1:2196-3882 GCA_964506605.1 uncultured Victivallis sp.
TTATATAATAAATATATAACATAGCGAGGAGTATAATTATTTATGAATAAGGCGACCGGCTATATTGACGTTTACAACACATGCAGGAACCAGATATTGAACGGGGAGATATCATCAGGGGAACGGTTGCCGAGTATACGCGAACTTGCAAAATTCCGCAGTGTTTCGATTGTTACCGCACAGAGGGCGATGGCCAAGCTTCAGCAGGACGGCTATGTCAAATCAAACGGCAGGTACGGATGCATTGCCATTGATGCCTGGAGTGAGCCTGGAAAGAGCCGGTCCTACCGTAATGAGGAGATTTCGCGCGGGCAGCGTCCGCTGAAAGTCGGAATCCTGGCATGCTGGGAGAAAGATAAGGCAGACTACGTATTTCCACCTAATCTGGCCATTGAGCGTATTCTCACCAGCCGTGTTTTCGGCTCTGGAGGTTCAGTTGTTCACTTCAAGATCGAAAAAGGAGATGAACAGTCTCCGGAAGTTTTCGCGGAAAACCTTCTGAATTCCGGGATGGACGCATTTTTCATTGTCAACTTCTCCGTTTCACAGGAATGGAATGCCAGACTGGCCTCATGTCTTGAGAGGGGCGGACGCGTCTGTGTGTCATACTGCGAAGGCGTTGCATGGAATGGTGTCTGCGATTCGATAATTGATGATGACATGTGGGGGAGCAAGGAACTGGTCGCGAGCCTCTGCCGGATGGGTCACAGGAGGATTGCTTTTGCAGGAATAGATTCTAGGAATCCAATGTATGGGTGGGTAGCGCGGAGAATATCTGCATGGCGTACCGGGCTTCTGGAGATGGGAAGGGAGGCTCCTCTTGAAAGCGTATTCCTGTTCGGCGATGACTATGACGTCCGCGGGAAATTGAATGCATTGAAGAAACATACTGCCGTCGTCTGCTGCAATGATGCCATGGCAATAGGAGTGATAAAAGCCTTGAGGTCTTCGGGACTGCGTGTCCCGGAGGACGTGTCGGTTACCGGCTACGACAATCATCCGCTCAAGGCTCCGCAATTTGATCTGACGACAACTGCAATATCAGAGGAAAAGGTGGTTTCTCTTTTCCTTTCCCTGGTGTCGAAGCGGATGTCCAGGGATGAAAGCCTGGGGGAACACGCGTCATTGTGGGTCCGTCCGATCATCATACCGCGCGGGAGCTGGAAGGCGCTGGTTGAGGACGTCTGTCCTGGCAGCAAATCTAAATTAAAATTGAAATAAGCATACAGGAGGTTCTCGCATGAATACCCGATTCTCTCCTAATGAAATTCTCCGCTATGCCGGCATTATCCCGACGTGCAAATGCAGGCCTCAAAGATTCACACTTATCGAGCTGCTCATCGTGATTGCGATCATCGCAATTCTTGCGGCGCTGCTGCTCCCGGCACTCAAGAATGCCAAGGATGCTGCGAAAAAGATTGTATGCTGTTCCAATGTCAAGCAGCTGGCTCTGGGATCCATCACTTACACCTTAGATTTCAATGCGACCCTTCCGCCTATAGGCAAATGGAGCTATATGTACATTGGAGATTACAATCTTGAGACCTCCGGCGGTTTCTTTGCGCTTTACGGTGATTATCTGAACGGGAACTTCAAGGCTGGAAACTCCCATGGCTGGGACGTGCGTTTCTTCACTGCGCAGATCTTCGTATGCCCGATGAATCCAAGGGGCAATTATTACAGGAT
>CAZDNQ010000513.1:0-3881 GCA_964506605.1 uncultured Victivallis sp.
AGTCGTTTTCTTGCCCCAATTCCTTGCCCCTGACTTTTCCGACACGAACATGTCAAAATAGAATTTTAAGCTATCCTGGCCTGTATTCTCCAATGACGGCACCGGTATACTGGAACTTCCTATGAGCCGCTGGGACTGGGTATTGGAGATGACATGCGATGAAGGAGATTCGATTTCGGGATATCTTAGAATCTCATCTGTCCTGATATTTATCTCAGACAGGGACAGTCCTTTATCCTGAACTGCTTTGAACAGCTCCTGAAAGCGGTCTGCCAGAAGCATTGAAGATACTATGGCCTTATCCGGTATGGAAGTCTTGAGGCTCCTTTGAATCTCAATCCGATGGAACACATGTTGGAGGGTACAGGGTATTTTAGTGCGGAAGTAATACTTTCCGCCCCGCTTGAATAGGTATTTGACCTTGAGTGCCACGACAATTACGCTCCTTCAAAGTGTAACACCCGGTGTAGCACTTCTGAAGGAAATCAGCACTTGTAATAGTGTAAGTCGTTGACTATTATATAGGTGGTGGCGGCTCTCGGATTCGAACCGAGGACCTGCGGATTATGATTCCGACGCTCTAACCAACTGAGCTAAGCCGCCATTTCAAAAAGAACGCAGTAAGATATACGCAAAGTCCCCCCTTGCAAGCTGGAAAGGTTGAAAAAAAACAAAGCCCTTTGACTTGCGCCCGAATACTATCTATCTTAGTGACTGTGCATATGGCAATTCAACGGTAATAAAAGGAACAAGGAGACTATGAGGAAGCTAGTTTTGAAGCTGTTTTCGATTTTCTGCCTGTCAGCAGTGTTCTGTGCCGCCAGCTATTCCGCCGACAGCGAAGCACTGCCAGTCAAGATCAAGCCTGACGATGTGAAGATACGCTATATAGGGCGCTTCGACTTCAGGCAGGCCAACCCCCGCTGTTCATGGCCGGGCTCCTCGATATTGGTTAAATTCAATGGTACTGCGATCAATGCGGTCCTTGCAGATTCCAACAAGGGCGACGCAAACAAGAACGGCGGTCTCAGCACTGACTACATCAACGCGATAGTTGACAATGGCCAGCCGACGGTGTTTCCCATCGTCAAGGATCAGGCAGTATACCGCGTCGGCGACAAGCTCCCTGCAGGAGATCACACGCTTCTTCTTTTCAAGAGGACTGAATGCAACGCCGGAGTCGTCGAGTTCAAGGGCCTTGAGATTTCAGAGGGGGGGAAGCTCCTTGACCCTCCACCTCCATCCACCCGCAGAATCGAATTCATAGGCGACTCGATCACCTGCGGTTATGGCAATGAGGCGGAAAACGAGAAATTGCATTTCTGCCCTATGACTGAGAACAACTATCTTGCATATGGAGCCTTGACCGCCCGCCATTTCGGCGCTGATTATGTCTGCCTCGCCTGGTCGGGCATCGGAGCATATACGAGCCGCGGCAACACCAAGGACACCATGGCGACGCGCTACGACAAGATCCTCCCCTGGGACGCCACCAGCAAGTGGGACTTCAAGAAATGGAATCCGAACATAGTGATCGTGAATCTCGGCACGAACGACTTCTACAAGAAAGAGGAAGATCCCGGCGAGAACTATATCAACTGCTATGCGGAACTCCTGAAGACCATCCGGGGCAATTATCCGGACGCCCAGATATTCTGCGCGCTGGGTTCGATGATGTGGGGGGACGGTCTAAACAAGAACCGCGAATACATCAAGACGGCGATGGGGAAACTGAACGACAGCAAGATCTATTTTGTCGAATTCGCTCCCCAGGACAGGAACAAGAACGGACTTGGCGCCGACTGGCATCCGAGCCTGAAGACCCATGCCGTGATGGCTGAGACGCTCATAAAGGCCATAGAGGAGAAGACAGACTGGAAGAAGGCTGGAAACTGATTTTTGCAGCGCCGGCGAGGCATGACGGCAGGTTCTTTTTTTTACAGGCGGCTTAACTCTCAGGAGGAACTGTGGACATCTTCTTTCATGTGAGATATTTCTTAGTGTTTGCTGCCCTGATGCTCCTGTCAAATTCCGCCCAGGCGCTGCAGTTCTGGGTGGCAACCACCGGAAATGATGCGGATCCCGGAACAAAGGAGCTGCCTTTTGCGACTCTCGCACGGGCGAAACTGGCTGTCAGGACAGCTCTTGCCGCCGGGGCGAGGGGGTATATCGCCGTCAATGTCCATGGCGGGACGTATCGCCTTGATGCGCCATTGCAGTTCGATCCTGCTGATTCCGCTAAAAACGCCAGGATCATCTATCGGGCGGTTGAAGATGAGACCCCGGTAGTCACCGGTGCAATACCGGTGGCGGGATGGGTTAAGGATGTCGACCGTATCTACAAGGCGGACCTTGGTGCTGTACCGCTCAAATCCTCGAGGCAGCTTTATGTGAACAACAACCGGGCGACCCGTGCCAGGACGCCGGACTATCCGGCAAGCTTCAAGCCTCAGTTCATAAAGGTCGCAGGGGAGTGGCAGGCGCCAGGCATACAGTATATATACAATCCCATATTGAATCCGACATTCAAGAATCCTTTCGACTGGTCCAGGAAGAAAAAGATCGAGGCCCTCATAATCACACAGTGGAAGATGTCCATCTGCGTGATAGACGGCATTACGGCCGAAGTGGTGAATCCCGACCTCTCGATAACGCCGGGGCTGATAACATTGCAGAACGAAGGCTGGAACAACGCCAACAATTTCAGGGACAAGGACACCGGGGAGCCGTCCATATGGAGCTTCTGGCAGGTCACACGTTTTGAGAACTGCTATGATTTCCTGGACTCAGTGGAGGAATGGTACCTTGATGAGGATGCGAAAATGCTTTATTACATCCCGCGCTGGGGTGAGGATATAACAGCTGCCGAGGTGGAGCTGCCACAGCTGGAGACATTGATTGAGATCACCGGCGACAAGGGCAATCCTGTCAGGAATATCACATTCCAGGGATTCACTTTCAGGGGGGCGACATGGAACGGGCCCGGCGGCGCAGGCGGATATGTGGCGGACCAGAGCGGGTTCTTCCTTGCTGGGAAACAGGATCCGAACTACATCGGGCATGCCGATCCGGACCAGATTGAACGGACCCCTGGGAACATCAGCCTCAAATACACGTCAAAGATTGAATTCCGCCGGAACATCTTCGAACAGCTGGGCGCAGTCGCTATAGATCTCTCAGGAGGATGCGTACAGACAAGAATCGACAGCAACATATTCCGTGACATCTCATCGGCCGCAGTCCAGATTGGAGGTGTCTCCAGGAATGATGCGAGGCCGGCCCAGGAATCGTGGATATGCCTCAAGAATACCGTGTCCAACAACCAGATATACCGCACCGGGCAGGACTACTTCGATTCCGCCGCGATATTCGTCGGATTCACGCAGAAAACACTGATCACCCACAATACGATAATCGATGTGCCATGGTCGGGTATCGCCATAGGCTGGGGCTGGGGGCTCATGGACAAGGGCAGTTTCACGGGAGTCCCGGGGTCTGTCAGCGGACAATGGGGCAATTTTGACACTCCCACGATAATGGAGAACAACAGGATCACCTACAATGACATAAGCGTCTTCCTCAACATGCTCTGGGATGGCGGCTCGATATATTCGACAGGGCAGCAGGGGCCGGTGTCTGGCTCTGGACTCCAGCTCATTGGAAATGTCGCCCATGGGAAGCGTCTGCTCGGTGGTGGAAATACTTTCTACTCCGACGGCGGGTCCAGATATGTAAAGCTGCGGGCCAATGTCTCATACGACAATCCGGTGGGCATCACATATTTCGGTCCTTCTCCAAATCCGCTTGATCCTCTTCCATATCCCGACGTGGCAATAATCAACGGCATTCCATATGGGGCGGACACTGGTGGCTGCAGGACT
>CAZDNQ010000514.1:0-3868 GCA_964506605.1 uncultured Victivallis sp.
AAAGCAATAGAAACAAACATATTGCTGATAGTTTTAATTTATTCATTTTCATAACTACTTATTATGCGGTTCCTCATAAGCAGGGGGTCGAAATTACAATTATGTAAGACCTGCCCCCTGGTTTAGCCTCAAGCCTGTCATCCTATGTATATAAGACATAGGGTGAAACAGCCTATGCAGTTTAAAATAGACCACAACAGGCCCTGAAGTCAAGGATTTGACCCCAATACATGAAACCCGCCCCTTGCTGTTGAAATGCCATCCCCGGCTGTAGAAATTGTCCCAGTTCCATAAAACAACAACCGAAAGGGAGGAAAGATGAAGGATGAGAAGTACCAGACTTTTGAGGCGTTTCTGAAGGAGCACCGGCTTGTCAAGGAGAACCAGCTCACCTACTATGTGGAGTGGGTGCGCCAGTTCTCGGAGCACTGCAAGGGCAAACTCAGCAACATCACCAGGGACGCCATGACCGGGTTCATTGCCGGACTCAGCGATAGGAGGAGCCTTGCCGACTGGCAGATCCGGCAGGCTGACGATGCCGTGAATGTGTTCGTAAGGAACTACCTGAAGCAGGTGCACGGAATCAACATCGTCGAGAATAACCTGAAGAAGAGCGTGCCGGTGAACCCCGGCAGGGACTCATGGGTGGAGGTTGTTGAAAGCACCGCGCAGTATATACGCCTCAGGCATTATTCCAGGAAGACTGAGGAGACCTACATAGGCTGGATAAAGCAGTTCGCGGTGTATCTGGACTACAAGGCACCTATACTCACGAGTTCCATTGACGTTAAGAACTTCCTCACCAGACTTGCAACAGAGAGGCATGTCGCCGCCTCTACGCAGAACCAGGCGTTCAACTCCCTGCTGTTCCTATTCAAGTACATACTGCACCGTGACCTTGAGGACATCGGCGATACGCCCAGGGCGAGGCGGACAAGAAAGATACCGACCGTATTGTCCGTTGACCAGGTGCGGAAGATATTCTCCTGCATCGACCCGGAGCACTTGCTGATAGTGGAGGTCATGTACGGTGCCGGTCTGCGCGTCAGCGAGTGCATGGAACTCAGGTACCAGGATCTGGACTTCGAGAGCGGCATGATAACCATACATTCCGGCAAGGGCGACCAGGACAGGATGACATTGCTGCCGAAGACGCTTGCCGGGAAGCTCATGAACCTGCTGCAGAAGGTCGAGGCCACCTACCGGCAGGATGTAAAGGACGGCTACGGCTATGTGAGCCTGCCTTATGCCCTTGCAAGGAAATACCCCAATGCCAACAGACTGCTTGAATGGCAGTGGATATTCCAGTCGGGCACCATCTCGCAGGACCCCGAGAGCGGGAACTATGGCAGGTATCATATCACTGATACTACCATCCAGCGCGCGTTCTACAAGGCGAAGACGAAGGCCGAGATCCACAAGAAGGCCGGCGTGCATGCCCTGAGGCATAGTTTTGCAACCCACATGCTGGAGAAGGGCTATGACATTCGCGCGATACAGGAACTTCTCGGGCACAGGCGGGTTGAGACGACCATGATATATACCCATGTCACCAAGAAGAGGTTCGCCAACATTGAGAGCCCTGTAGCGGACATCAACATCACTTCAGCTTCTCCTCTATTTCATGAAACTCCAGGATGACATACCGGAATCTTGAATAAGATAAACGTAAGGCTGGGCGATACCAGCATATTCTGTCGTTCCTTAATACATCGCAGCGTATGCACCGGTGTTCCGCTCCGGATAGCTCTCATACTCGTGCGCGAACAGGACCATACAGCAGAAGCTGGAGCGTAATTCTCCTGACTGCTGCTGTGTCCTCACGCTGGACGGTGGGAGCAAAATGGGTGGAGAGAATGTCAAAGAGCATGCAGCAGAGCTAGCCAGTAAAAATAAATAGAAAAATGTTTTTCTGTATTTTTATACGTCTATGGAATAATAATCGGCTTACAGGAGGGCGTTTGAATTATTCCTCAAATCCTGGTATTTATAGGAGAACTCCCTATGACATACACAGCAGTTTTGACGTTTCTAAAACGTAACTACTTTGAATAGTTATCTTATAGTATCATATAGTATCAGTGAGGCTAACAGCTTATAAATAAAGAGGTTAGAACTATTTCCTAAACTGTTGGTCGCAGGTTCAACTCCTGTCCCGGGTACCATTTTCCTTTGTTTTCCCCTATGGAAATTCCATTTTACAGCGGATGTACTATAAAAATATGAAAATATTTTCTATAGGGGAAAACGATGTTTTCAGCCTCAAAAATGCGCTCATGTCCATGATTTCTCCTGCGCAAAAGCGTATCAGTTGGTGAAATTCCCCTTTGCATTTTCAATTTGTGTTGCTATTTTTAAAGGAATAAGCCGAACCTTAAACTAACAAGGAGGAAGAAAATGGCGAAGAACTCGAAATTCATGGCACCGGTGACCCCAAGCGCTCTGCTGGCCGAAGTTGTTGGCAACAAGGCGATCCCGAGAACAGAAGTGACGAAGAAACTCTGGGCCTACATCAAGAAGAACGGTCTCCAGGACAAGAAGAACAAGCGCATGATCAACGCAGATGCGAAGCTCAAGCCTATCTTCAAGAAAGACCAGGTTTCAATGTTCGACATGACGAAGCTTGTCAGCAAGCAGCTTTCATGATCAACTGATCCACTGAATTTAAACGGAGTCGGAAACGGCTCCGTTTTTTTTTGCCCTTAAGTGGTCCGCATCCTGGGAAAAACGGGAAAAATGTGATATAATACCAAATCATGGTTACCAACAGTCAATTCAAGTGCGGTGGAACAAAATTCGCCTCTCCTGAAAGATCTTCGGATGATGAGGTGAAATCCCAGAACAAGTCCATCTCAAAGATGGATCTCGTCCGCAAGGTTCTCGACTCAATGCCTGATCTGGTAATGATATTGAATCCAAACAGACAGATTGTGTTCGGGAACTTGGCAGTTGAGGATTTCGCGGCAAAAAATGGTTCGGCTGGCAGTACTTTCCTGGGTCTCAGGCCCGGCGAACTTGTTTCATGCAAAAACGCCCTCAAGGCTGAATCCGGCTGTGGCACAGGTGAAGAATGCAGGACTTGCGGAGCCGTCCTTTCCATACTGCAGGGTCTCCAGGGAGTCAAGGTGGCAAATGAGTGCAGGATAACAAGACAGCTTGACAAGGGGCTGGACCCTCTGGATCTTAGGGCGTATGCAAATCCGTTCGACTGGCAGGGACAAACATTCTGCCTGCTGACGCTGGCCGACATCAGCAATGAGAAGAGGAGGAGGATACTTGAGAGGATATTCTTCCATGACGTCTTGAACACGGCCGGCAACATATGGAGCATCTCGGAACTGCTGCAGGCAGGATCCGTCTCATTGAACGAAGTCAAGACAGACCTCTATTCCGCTTCACAGCAGCTCATTGATGAGATTGTCAGCCAGAGGCAGTTGCTCGCTGCCGAGAGCAATGAGCTCAAGATACGGAAAAGCAGGATGAAGTCCATTGATTTCCTCAGTTCGGTAATGGTGGTTTTCAGGAACCATGAGGTCGCGAGGAACAGGAAGATCGTCGTCGACAGCAGAAGTCTGGACTTTGATTTTGAAAATGATCAAGCCCTTCTTTTCAGAGTGATTGGAAATCTCCTGAAAAATGCGCTTGAGGCGTCAAATGAAAATGAAACAGTTGTATTGGGCGCCGGTACAGGTGGTACAGGTTATTATTTCTGGTGCCAGAATCCTGAAGTAATGCCGGCCGATGTCAAGCTCCAGATATTCCAGCGATCGTATACCACAAAAGGTGAAGGGCGTGGAATAGGCACATACAGTATTAAGCTCCTCACGGAGAAATATCTTGGAGGCACTGTTTCATTCATATCTGAAGA
>CAZDNQ010000515.1:0-3867 GCA_964506605.1 uncultured Victivallis sp.
AACCCTTCAACTGCCTGGCAATCTCGTTGTATAGTCTTTTCACATAGAAAAGATATTCCGGATCATTGCTTCTTGGCCGGAAAGTCCTGCCGAAAATCCAGTCTGGCATTCCACCATTGCGTGCCTCGCCGTGGCAGAACGGCCCCATGCGCATGATAACCCAGAGTCCGTGCTTTTTGCAGAGTTCAACGAAACGGCGGACATTCCTGCGTCCTGTCCAGTCGAATACTCCTTCCTCCTCCTCGTGGTGGATCCAGAACACATAGGTCGGAACGATGTCGATCCCGCCGGCCTTGATCTTGCGCAGCTCATCATCCCAGAGTTCCTCCGGATATCGCGAATACTGGAACTCGCCCATGGAAGGAAGCCAGGGCTTTCCGTTGAATTCCAAGTGGAGGCTGTTCATCGCGACAGAACCTCCATTTTTACTCCGTCCGCTGAATATCTTCCTGGTCAAGGAGATATTTTTACTTTTTGGAAGAGAGATCGATTGGATAGCCATGTTTTATATCTCAGTCATATTAATTTTGGTTTAAGTAGGGACGGGCTTCAGCCTGTCCCAATCGGAAATTCAAAGATGGTACATGCTAAAGCACGTACCTACTCATATTCAATCTGGATAATTGTCCGCTGCGGCGGGTACTGTGAGCTTCAAACCGGCCCATTCCGCGGAATAAGCATCCTTCTTCACCCTTTTTATATTTATCTTCCCTTCAACGGGCTTCTGGATTTCACTGATTAATTCAAGTCCCGCTACAAGCTCGACAACTCCCATCGTCCCGAAGTTGAAACCTTTACTGGAGCCATGGTGGCAGACGGCGTCCACGAACACGCTGTCCTTGTCTTTCCCAATCTCCCATCTGACCGAGTTCGGGCCGAAGCTGCCCGGAGCCGCATGGACCACGGCACGCATCTTTCCTGCGGAAAGGATGAAAAGGTCTTTGCCAGCCTTTTCTACATCCACGCCTTTGCCGGAGAGTTCGTATCTGAGGCGGAAGTCCTTTGCCTGGAACACATCATCCTTCGGATGGTCAAAATGAGGGTGGAAATCGCCACGGTTCAGGATCATGGTCACTGCAGAAAGCACCCGAGGGCCTTTCTGCGAATTTCGCACGAGAGCCGAACAGAAATCCCTGCCATCATGCATGAAGCGCAATCTCAGGCAGACAGCCGGATCCTCATCCGTCTTCCAATGTCCGAACACGACCCTGCGCTGAGTCCACATGTCCTCGTGGTTCACGGAACTGAGAGAGGCGATGTCATCCATCCATGTCGTACCGACACGATCACCGTAGGAATTTCTGGTCTTCTTTGCCGGATCAGAGATGCTCTTTTCGTTACGTCTTATGAACCTGGTCCTGAATTCAAGAGGGGAGGAAGGCAGCTTTGTAAATCTGCCGCGGAATTTTGCGGGGCAGGGGATTCCAGGTATCAATGATGGAATTCCGGAATAATATTTGGCTGTGGAAGGATGAGGATTTATGCTGGCCTGCGTCTGTTCAGACAGATATTCAGCAAGGATTGGGCTTATGAGATTGCTGTAGGCGCGCGACTGCGCCCCTCCCCACTGCTGGGTCGCCGGATGGAAATGGTCGGACATCACCTTCCATGCGGCTTCCCTGATTGCCTCGGCGTGCTTCCTGGTCTGGCTGTCCTTCACCAGATCAAGGATGCGTTCCGCCTCTTCAAGTGCGACAAAGGTATAGGTTGGACTGTTATATTCCGAGAAAGTGCCATTGTAGCTTATGAGCTCGACAACGCGGCGAAGGCGTTCTCTTCCGAAATCAAGGAGCCGGGGCTCCTTCAAGATTTCACCGGCTGCCGCTGCGACTCCTCCGCCCATGATTGCGATGTTCGTATAGCCGAGATGCACGTTCCTGCGGAATATGCACCAGCCGGCATGGCCGAGAGAGGCGCGGACTTCCGAGATCAGGCCTGCAGGGAGCTTTTTTGAATGATGTTTTATTATCATCGCCATCCTGGCGCCGAGGAAGTCCGCCCAGTTCCAGTCGGGAGGATTCATCTTTTCGACGGGCTCCTCCAGATACCATGACCAGATTCCATAGGTTTTGCTCAGAGGATCCGTGTCCTGCAGGCTTAAAATCTTCCGTATGACCTTCTCCGCACGTGCGACTTCCTTCTTCCCCCCATCCTCCAGCAGGCAGATCGCATACTGAAGGTTTTCACGCGTGGAATGCACGATCTCGCCGTCCGGTATCCGCGTATGGTATCCCGGGCTGTGGCATTTCTCGAAGAGCATGGACTGTTTCTTGTCGAAGTTCTTCTCGAAATCATGGAGACAGGAACTGAGTTTCATAATATTGAGTTGCCGGCAATACTTGTACTGAGCATGTCGAAGTATGCCGGCTCTCCTTTCATTTATTAACGGGTCAGTTTCTCGTAGCTATCCTTTGACAAGACATATACCGGGCTCATGCCGATCTGGAACTGGGCTTCGCCGTCCTTGACCTCGAGCGGTTTCGCCTGTCCGACGACATCCACTATCACCCAAGGACCTGCGCCGTCGAGCTTCATCTTCCAGTCGGAAGTCTTGTCGTCTGCACGCCAGATCATGAAGGTGTCGCCAAAGAATGCGGCCTGGATTTCCTTGTCGTCGGATGCAACCCGTTTGAAAGGGAATCCATCGATGAGTGCGCCGGCAGTATAGATTGCGGCCTCGCCGGGATTATGTGACATGCCATATTCCTCGGCGGTTAGTCGGCGGTTGTGGTGGGCGGCGCAGAAGGCGATGCCCATCCAGTCCTCGCGGCTGTTCGTCCATGCGGCCATTTTTGCGACAGTCGCAGCCTGCCAGCGCATTCCCGCGAACCCGTGCCAGACCATGGCGCTTGTCTCGCCGAGGAGGAACGGCTTGGTATTGTTCTTACCGAGCTCCCTCATGACCCTGAGGATTCCCAGATCCGTCTCGTAGTCGCTGTTGGAGACAGATTGAGCCTCCAGCTTCGGCGCGAACTGCGGATATGCATGTACGTCCCAGGCGTCGATGTAGTTGTCGAGACCGAGTTCCAGGCATTTCTTGAACCAGTCGTATGGTCCGAGAGTCTTATCGTTCTTCCTCGCTATGGCGGAACAGTAGAGGCTGCCGCTGAAGAAGATGGTGTCCGGACGCGCCTTGTGGAGTTCCTCGTACTGCCATTTGGCGCGTTTCACCCACTGTTCGGGATTGGTGGTGGGATTCCATTCCTCCTCATTTGTGCGGCCGTCTATTTCGTTCACAGACTTGAAATAGCGTGTGTATTTCGGGAGGATGTCCACAATGCCCTGGGCTTCTTTTTCCGAATTGTTCATCCAGCTGCTGTCGCCTGCGAAATCGCCTACAAGGATGATTCCGCGCTTTTTCGCGTCCTCCCATTTCGCCAGGGTCTCCTCTTTCGGTGTGCCCGGGAAGGAACCCTGGTTCTTGAACAGTCCCGTCCTCTCCAGCCATGGGGCGAAAGTACCCCACTGGTCGTTGAGGGCATAGTACCAGCTGTTCCAGATCTCCTTCTTGTCGACGCGTTCCTTCTGCGCGGCGTTGCCGAGGACTACGCTGAATCCGTCGGGATGGAACCTGTGGATGAACTTCCCGTCAGCCGTATACAGGGATGGAGTCAGGGAATAGTATCCGGAGGCCGGAGCTTTTCCGAGATCTATTTTGACCACGCTCGGGAACGAGCCCTTCGCCTCGAAGTTCTTTATCTCTTTTCCATTGTAATCCTTCATGCTTACGCGGAGGGTCGCGTTGATCGGCAGGAAAACCTTGGGAAGGAATCCGGAAATGAAGGAGTTGATCACGCGCATGTCGGCGACGAGGGTGAGCTGTTCACCGGGGCGGGGCAGGTTTCCTGGGACGTTTTCCAGTGAAAG
>CAZDNQ010000516.1:0-3861 GCA_964506605.1 uncultured Victivallis sp.
AGGTCGTCTATCATCAGTGACAATTCATGCATTATGTCGTCCTTGGCATAATCGGCATATTGAGATTGCTCGCCTTTATCCATCTCGCATAATTCTGCAGGACTTAATACAAAATAGCATCTACATGCATAAGGTCTAAATTGGTAAATCGAACACGCTCCTGTCTTAGAAAGAAATGGACAAGGGGAATCAAATCCCTCTAGTCTTGGGAAACGCAGGTTCGTGAAACTGACAGGAATTTTTAAAGGATTGGAAATATAGACAGCTTCCAATGGAGTCATTGCCACATCTATACAGCAACAACGCGAACAACCTTTCCTGCACGGGCTGTATTTAGAAAAGAAATTGCACCAGTAGTCATCAATGAAAGTATATATGTCGGCAAGGGCTTCTAATGAATTATTTTTGCCCTTGACTGATTTTTTAAGGGCAGCGAAAGGTTTTTTACGCAGAATTTCGTTTCTCTCGAAATCAGCCTGCATCTTTTCTGTAATATAGTTCATTTTGAGATATGCAAAGTCCGATTGTTAGCTTATTTCTTAAACTGCTCTTTCATCAAAACTTTCATTGCTTCACCTGCTCCGGCAAAGGGGAGCTGGTTGCTTATTCCTTTAATCTGCTCCTCAGAAAGCGGCTTTTGAAGAAACGGAGCGCACTCAATTACGACTTTGGGTCTATCACTGAAGGTGGCCCTGCCAAGCATCTTGATGAAAGTATCTCCGTCCACAGGGCCATCGATTTCCTTGACACCTGCGATGATTGTATCCCCCACATTGGCAAAAGATATTCCAGATAAAGACGCTAATAATAAGGCTGAAGTGTTGCGAGATGCAATTTGAGGTGGAGCCTTCGTCGCCTCTAGATACAATTTACGGAGCTCATCTCTTTCTTTCTGAAGTATTTTATTCTGTTCCGTAAGCAAATCCAGTTGTTTTACCAAATGCGGATCTGCCTTTGCTTCTGGGTCTGCAGTTTGCGCCAAACGTGTCTTGAGTATTGAGATTTCCTCATCAACGGATGCTTTTGCAATTTTCTCAGTGTTATATTTCTCCTCCCACTTCATGTTGAGATTGTTTTGATGGCGCAATAGCAAGGCGTTGTGATCTACGTCAAGTTCCTTCAACTGTCTCTCAGTGGTTCGCCTCGTAATTACTTCCTCTTGATACTTCTTTTCATAATCGACCATTCTCCCAAGTTCCCTTTTTACTTGATCCAAGGACAGCTTGTCTACCTGGGCTTGAGAGTTAAGAAGTTTGATTTCAGCTTCATGTCCGTCCTTGAGCGCTTCAAGCCTGTATTCGTGGTAGAATACATGGCAAAGGATTGCCCCAGCCACCAGACCTTCTAGAAACGCATATTTTCTTACCCATCCCTTAATCTTATCCATAATGGCTAACTCGGTTTTATTATGTTCCACCTGATATAGCAGTCCCGTGTATAACAAGTCAATCCGCTAGCGGGTTTTGTCTCTATTCCAAATTTCTCAATCGCTGCGGCAATGGGTTCTTTTTTGAATGGAACATGTATGACACGCGCTGTTTCATTATTTATGCGTGCCGTTAACGCCTCAGGCCACTCATGTTCATGGGACAAAGGGTTCAGGATATATTCGTAATCAGTATATGCTGCAATGACAGGAATTTCGCATTCATCGATTGCATACTCTATCTCAAATGGAACCCAATCAGTATCAAGCTTGGTTGTTTCACCGACAATCAGGAGAAAGTGCTTAGAATTGCGCAGGCGAGTTTTAAGACTCGCTTCCAAAGTCGCATGCTTGCTGGAATCGTTTACTGCCGCAGTCTTATCGTGGCTGTTTATCATAGTAAAATCGTCATCCTCCCTGGCAGTCCAAGCTTTGAGAAGGCTGTAGTATTTCATGTCCGACTCCGTTGGCACATTCGTGTTTTCTGCATGGAATGCAACATAAGTTCCATTTCTATAAGGCATCTTTCTACCTCCAGTTCCCAGCGGTTTTCCGTAAATCTATTTCCTCGAATCGGTCAGGCGCTAGCACGATGCAGATACGCGTGGCAATCTGTTGCCGCTTCGTTTCGGCTATGATAGAGAGAATGATAAGATCAAGTAGTTCCTTGGCATCTAGTCCAACTCCGGAAAGTCCGCTTCCTACGAGGGGTAAAACTAGAGGTGCCCCGCCAAGCGATGTCCTTGCTTTTTGCCACAACCCTTGCAAGGCAAGCCAGAGTGTAGGGACATCCGCGTGCGCCTTACATGTGGATATATCTGTTTCACACAGAGCGAAACATAAATAGTGGTCATTATTGAGCGGCACCAGTGCAGTTGTACCAATGGGATACTTTTGCGTTTTACCGCACTGCTTCCCTGCATATATACCAGGGATCCCATGCAATTCAGATGATAGAATAGTATCGAAAGATTGAGGATGCCCGCCAAAACACTTCTTTAGGAATAATCCATGCAGGCTTTTTTCAGAGACAGGAATTCCGAGTTCGCTTTCGAAAAACTCGCTTACGGCGATTGCCCGATAACCGTCCTGTGCGAACAGATCTCCGAATTTAACTTCAATTTTTGTATTCGTGTGCCTTACGGTAATTTCAATCTGTGATGGTTGCCACACTCGAAATGCCGCATAGACAAGACTGACTATCACTATGCCGGCAAGAACAAAAGTTCCCCGCAAATTGAGAGAAGGAATGACATAGGTGCAACAGGCAATAAGAGTCCAGCATACGGAGAACGCTGCGAAACCCGCAGCAAACGCTTTCAAGGGATGCTTCCGTAGTCCCGTAGTTAATCCTTTCATTATACATTCCCCCTCTGTCGAAGCAGTTGTCATACAGACACGATCTTAACACCACAAAATAGAACATGCAGAGGAGGAAAGTCAAGGTTCCAAATTGTATACTGTAGCTGTTGGGCTGTCATTCACCGCAGAGCTTCTCCGTATACCTTGCCAGCTTCTTCTTTCCGGTATCAGGCATCTTGTCGTACAGGTTCAGGAACATGTAACCCTTTCTTGTCTTAAGGAGCTTCAACAGTTCCTGTAGCTCAGATTCTACATATTCATGGTCTATGGAGATATTGTTCTTTGCAGCGAATTCTAGCAGGGTTTGTTCAATCTTTGGGTTGGATACCTCCTGCAATCCACTAAGAAATGGCCTGCTGGCTTACACCAAAGATATCTGCAAGCATAGCCTCAGACATGAAAATATTACCACTCATTTCACCGATAATCAAAGCCCAGTTATAACGTCTGCTCATATGTTCTGCCCTTCCATTAGGGGATATAGCTGGTTTACAAGCATAATGCCCCCGGAACGGCGGGCTTTCGAGTCGTACCTAGCAAGGCGGTGTTCGGCCTGATTTTCTCGTGCAACATCATCCCTTCAGAACTGCATCCCAACAGTCGGGACACGAGTAGTATGGTGATTCTTCCTCGGTCTTCCGGAAGTCAATCAGATTACTGTGCCCATAACTACATTTCCCGCAATACCTCTGGATCAGATCCCCATTATCTACCCGCAGGTATGTGTGAAACATATTACACTTCGTGCAAGTATACCGGTATAACCGTAATTCTCCGTACTGAACGAGTTCTGTCTTGTGAATAGGGCACTGCATAGGCTTCTCCTTTGTTGCCGGTGTTACTTTTTGTTCATCGTTAGAACCGTGTTGTCGTTGAACGGCTCCAGCTTGTGACTGCCTTTCTCCTTTTACGGCGAGTTCTTCATTCTATTAGGTATTGGGAACATTTTGCCGTAGCACTCCATGCCATAGACAGCTTCAAAACTGTCAGCCTTTAATAATAGCTGTCCAAGCACTTTATATAGAACACATGGGGACCGGAAAGTCAATCCTCCCATGTCTCCAGATCATAGC
>CAZDNQ010000517.1:0-3857 GCA_964506605.1 uncultured Victivallis sp.
AATATAACCCTTGCTGCATCCGGATCCTGTTTCAGGTTGAATTCACGGGTATCGTCCTGGCCGTGGTCATGCCCACCGAGCCAGACGACGACAATGCGTTCTATGATGCTCGGATCCATCTGGATGGCCGATGCCACGTTGGTGATCGCGGCAATGGCGACGACATAAAGGGGGCGCGGGTCTTCGGATTTCGCACGTCTGATCAGATCACGGGCTGCTTCACTTTCTATAGGTTTGCGGTCGGGCTTCATCCAGCGGTCTGATCCCTTGAGGACCGGACAGCATCCTGTCTTCCCTAGATTCTCAAGGACACGCTGGATCTCTTCGTAGCTGCGCTGCATGCCGTCGGCCGGACCGCTGGATCTGGAATTATGGAACGGGGCGGCATATACGGCCTCGACCTCAAGGCGATCCGGCGACAGCACCGCCTGGCAGAGCGCGAACTGGTCGTCAACTTCATTGTAGGTGTCGGTATCGAGGATCATGCGCAATTTTCCAGGACCGGGAGGGGAGAGGCGTTTAGTGCGGAAATCATCGGACAAAGTTGGATAGTTCATGGTTAGTTTCTTTTTTTTGGTTTATTGAAGAGTTAAAGATAGAACGGCAACGGTGGAAATTCAAAACTGATATCAAGGATTCACCAATCGTTAATTTATATTATTTTCAAGTAATATTAACGCTTTCTTGACAAATACACGTTAATATGGCATAGTATAGACATGTCAACAACAAATCAAACTAAAGAAACCGTCAGGAGTTTAAAGGCGGAATATGATCGTCTTCGCAAAGGCAAGGATTCCCTTTTGAAGATAATAGACGAATCCGAGCTTTCGGAAAGCGTATTCAACTCAAATGCCATAGAAAACTCCACTCTTACCTTAAAGGAAACTGAACGGATATTGCTTGAACTTGAAATTTCCCGAAATGTCTCCGTCCGTGAAGTATTTGAAGCGAAAAATCTCGCCAGGATAATGGAATATATAAGGACCAAGTCGATGGAAACTGAATTTTCCGTTGATTTGATGCTCCTCCTCCATAGGATGCTTATAGAAAACATCAGCGATGGAATTGCAGGACGTTTCCGTACTGCAGGAGAATATGTAAGGGTTGGTACGCATATAGCTCCGGCGCCGGAACGTGTCCAGGAAATGATCGAGGAAATCCTTCTCGGATATTCATCCGACTATACAGGTTATTTTGCCGACAAAATTGCAAAGTTCCATCTGGATTTTGAAACAATCCATCCATTTTGCGACGGCAATGGCAGGATGGGGCGAGTTATCATAAACTATCAACTGTCACTCCTCGGGTTTCCAAATATTATCATCCGGGACAAGGAGAAAAAAAATTATTACAAATCTTTTGATGATTATAAGAGTTCAAAAAGCACCAGGACCATGGAGAAGATCATGACCCTTTCAATAATAGAATCCCTCCACAAGAGAAATGCATATCTCCGCGGTGAAAGCATAATCCCTCTTGCGGAGTTCGCAAAAACAAATAAAAGATCAATAAATTCCCTCCTCAACGCAGCACGAAGGCAGTCAATATGCGCTTTCCGTGAAAAAGGCGTCTGGAAGATTGGAATATAAGGTATCCTCATGAAAATACTTTTCATCGGCGGGACGGGCGTGATAAGTTCGGCGTGTTCCGAGCTTGCGGTAAGGCGCGGGATGGAACTGCACATCCTCAACAGGGGCCTCTCAAAGAAGATAGACGCCCCAAAGAAGGCCGTGATCTTCCATGCGGACATCCGGAAGGAACCGGAGAAGGTGTCGGAATATATTGAGAGGAACAGTTTTGACGCGGTTGTCGACTGGGTGGCGTTCACCGAAAAGGACATCAGGCAGGACATAAAGATATTCTCAGGCAGGACAAAGCAGTTTGTGTTCATAAGTTCGGCGACGGTATATGAGAAACCTCCTAAAAACTATCTAATCACCGAGGATACTCCTCTCGGCAATCCTTTTTCAGAATATGCCAGAAACAAGATCTCCTGCGAAAAACGCCTGATGAAGGAATATAAGAGCAAGAAATTTCCCGCGACGATAATCCGCCCTTCCCTGACTTATGGTCTTTCACAGATTCCATTATGCATAGGAAGCTGGAACTATCCATACACCTTGATAAACCGCATGAAGAAAGGCCGGCCGGTGATTGTACCTGGAGACGGGACGTCCCTCTGGACGGTCACCTGGAATGCGGACTTCGCAAAAGGGCTGGTCGGACTTCTCGGCAACAAGAAGGCGATTGGCGAAGCCTTCCATATCACTTCGGATGAAGTTCTCTGCTGGAACCAGATATATTCCCAGGCAGGAGAGGCCGCCGGCGTTGAACCCAGGATTGTCCACATCCCTTCAGATCTGCTCTCAGCATATATTCCAAGGATGGAAGGGAGCCTGATCGGGGACAAGATCAACAGCGTGGTGTTCGACAACTCCAAGATCAAACGGTTCGTGCCGGACTTCAGATGCGAGGTGACCTGGGCGGAAGGCGTCAGGAAGTCTGTAAGATGGCATGAGAAAGCGCCGGAGCGCCTCGTCATCGACAAGGACGCCGACATGCTGTATGACAGGATAATATCCTCCTACCAGAAGGTTTTTCCAAAAAATCGAACTTAATCGGTTTTCAGCTGTCTAAATGGCGGATACATAGTATATTGTGCGTTTCCAAATCCAAAAATATTGAAAGGCGGCCCATAATGAAAACAACTCTCAGTCTTCTTTTGTCCGTATTCATCCTCTGTTTATTCAACGCATGTTCGAAGCAGGATGAGAAAAGCGCGTCCGAGACCCTTAAAACCCCAGCAACTGGAGCCGATGTATTCATGAAGAAACCCGAAAAGAAAGCTGCCGATGCAAATCCTTCCGCTGAAAAGGCAGATTCCGTCAAACCAGAAGCCGCCGCACCGAAGGACGCAAAGGAGTTAAAAGACGCCAAGGATACAGGTTCCAGCCCTCTTGCCTTCCTGCCCGACGTAGTCGCGAAGATCGGGGATGAAAAGATCACGAGGGCGGACATTGAGACCGAGTTCAAGCCGATAATAGCAATGATGAAGGAGAACGGCCAGCTTGACAAGATACCTGCGGACGTCTGGAAGAAGGAAGTCGCCGGAGCAGTTGACAGCATCGTGTCGACAAAGATCCTCTCAAAGGTCGCCGAGGAGAACGGATACAAGCCCGACCCGGCCGCAGCCGAAGAGGAATTCAAGAAGATGACCGAGAAAATCCCGCCTGAACAGCTTGCCTCAACTCTGACCAAACAGGGAATGACCGCTGAGAAGATCAAGGCAAGGATATCTGTCGGAATGGCGATACAGAAATGGGTCGATGAAAAGGTCGTGCCCGGGATCAAGATATCAGACGAGGACGTGGAAAAGTTCTACCAGGAGAACCTTGACAAATTCAAGAAGCCGGAATCAATCCGCGCATCGCATATCCTGATAAGGCCTGAGCCGCTTGACGCTGAGAAATCCAAGACAATGTCCGAAGCTGAGAAGCAGAAGGCCGGCGATGAGCTTAAGCAGAAAGCCCTGAAGAAGACCCAGGAAATCCAGGAGAAGCTCAAGAAGGGGGATGATTTTGCGAAGCTCGCATCCGAAAACAGCGCATGCCCCAGCAAGGAGAACGGCGGGGATCTTGGTTCCTTCCCCCGCGGCAAGATGGTCCCGGAGTTCGAGAAGGCCGCATTTGCCCTCAAGCCCGGCGAAATGAGCGATATCGTCGAAACGAAGTTCGGCTACCATATTATCAAGCTCACTGAGAAGAACGAGGCGGAGACCGCCCCTCTCAAGGACGTCAAGCTCTTCATCACGGAAAACATGAAGAAGCAGACGACTTCCGAGGCCGTACAGGCAA
>CAZDNQ010000518.1:0-3850 GCA_964506605.1 uncultured Victivallis sp.
TGAAATGAGCGTGAAGGACGGAATGAAGCTCATCATAAGCGGAGGAGTCGCCTCCCCGGAATATCCGTATAAGAAGAAATCCTCCGATGAAGACCAGAAGGAACAAAACTGAACACAGGAAACTTAAATGCAGTTTAATTTGCCAGGATTTAAATTTGAAAGGCCTATTGTCTTCTTCGATCTGGAGACTACGGGAACCAACATAAAGACCGACAGGATCGTCGAGATCTCGGCTGCAAAGATGATGCCGGACGGCAGCATGGAAGTCAAGACCAAACGCATCAACCCGGAGCGTCCGATCCCTCCTGAGGCGACCGCAATCCACGGTATCAAGGATTCCGACGTTGCAAACGAGCCGAAGTTCAAGGCGATATCCTCCTCCCTTCTAAAATTCTTCGAAGGATGCGAACTCGCCGGCTACAACATCAATAATTTCGACATACCCCTTCTTTCCGAGGAATTCCGGAGGTCGGGTCTCACCTTTTCAACAGAAGGCAGAAAGGTGATAGATGTCCAGACAATATTCCACAAGCGCGAACCGAGAAACCTTTCAGCCGCATATAAATTCTTCTGTGGCAAGGAACTGGAAAATGCCCACAGCGCCGAAAAGGACATACTTGCTACGATCGAGGTGTTTGAGGGACAGTTGCGGAAGTACGAGGATCTCCCGAAGAGTGTCGACGAACTCCATACCTTCTGCAGCAACAGAAGGCCGGAATGGATTGACACCACAGGGAAATTCAAATGGCAGGGAGATGTGGCGATAGTTGGATTTGGAAAGAATGACGGCACTCCGCTCAGGGACATAGCCGTAAACAACCCCGATTTCCTCAGATGGCTGATAAATGGATCTTTCCCATATGATGCAATAGAGATAGCGAAGAACGCCCTCAAGGGCAAATTCCCTGAAAAGGTGAAGCCGTAGGATGCCGAAAAACAGGATAAAATCTCTTATAACACTTCTCGAGGACGACGACCCGCAGACCGCCAGCCAGGCGATGGCGGAACTCCTCTCCATGGGAAAAATCAACTCTGTGATATCCTCCCTCCAGGAAAGCAGCGCCCCGAAGATGAGGATGCGGGTACACCAGATGCAGGCTGTCCTCAAGGCAAGGAAGGACCGTGCGACATTCTCAGGAAGGCTGAAGGATCCGGACACTGATCTTCTCAAGGGACTTACAGACCTCCACATACAGTGGTTCGACCAGGACAGTCCGCAGGAGGTCTATGATTCCTGGGGCAAATTTCTCTCGTCGACCTCGGAATACCAGCCCGACACGTTGAAGAAACTCGGAAGGATGATGAAGGACTTCGGTTATTGCACGCCAAATTCCGAGGAATTCTATCCCGAATACTTCTGCATAGGGTCCGTGGCCGACGAATGTATTGGTGCGGATTTCATCCTCTGCTCGATTGCGAAGCTCGCAGGAGATTTCCATGGAGCGAAGACGACCACGGTGTTCACCCCTTTCGGATTCGGCCTCTGCGAGCCGGAAACCGGAATGATGTCCTTCCCCTCGAAGGACTGGATGACGTGCATCGTGAAGAACCATGTTAATTTCGAGGTATGGAACAACAGCAAGATCCTCAGGCTATCCGCCTCGATGATATTCTTCTCCTCAATGATGATGCAGAATTTCCGATATGCCTATTCGGCAGTATCATGTCTCTGCGAACCCGGCAAGGAGGACATCTCGAAGATCCTACCTTACCCTCTAGGGGACAAGTAGGCGGCTGAAAAATTGTTTTCGTCTCCTTCCTTGTTGAACAACTAATCGCACAGGAGATGATGGATGAATCACCTCAGCCCAGGTGCCAGATCGAAGCGCCTGACATATTGACAGGCAAGAAAAGCAAAGACAAGATATAGAATCTTAACCAGGTCTATGTCAATCCTGTTTCGCCGGGTACCGGAGTAAAGTCTCAATCTGCCTTCCGTCCACCAGGGTTCATGTCCTATTCAATTGAAATCCTGTCTTCCTGCTGCATCTGAACCGGGTTTGCCTTTCCTTCCAATGAAGTCATCTTGAAGGTCGGAAGATACCTGTAGTATACTTCCAGCATCAGGCAGCAGAGCGATGTTGAATAGATATACAGATCAAGAGGGGAATCCTTGAACACAGAACCTGTCCCCTCACCATGCCCCTGTCCGTTCCTGCTGGGACCATATTTCTCATATGGAGAGGTCCAATGCCCGTCCCGTTCCTGCTCCCTTGCCAGAACACCTTTGAGGAATTTGTCATCCCATTTCTTCCAGGCGTCCCCCTTGTCGCGGCTGCCCTGGTAGAGGGCCTGCGTCTGGTAATACCAGGTATAAAGAGCCCATGCATTTCCTGAATTCTCCTTCCAGCCTCCATCCAGATATCTGCCGTTGTTGGCGCCAACCAGCCATCTGAGGCCTTTCTCCATGTACGGGTTTTTCCCGTGATCCAGAAGCTGCAGGCACAAGGTTCCTACGGACGTCATTGATATGCTTCCCCTGTCTCCTCCGATGCCATACGAGAAACTGCCGTCCCTGGCAGCGTGGGTCTTTTCAATGGCCGTCACGGCGTTCTTCATTGCAGTCTCGATGCCGGGGACATTGGATCCTGCGGTAAATGCCGCCTTCAGCGCCTGGTAGTTCCATCCGGCATATGAAAGGTCATTCCTGGGCTCGCCTGTTTTCTGGTCCGGTGCATTGTTATATCTGTAGTTGAACGAGCCGTTTTTGTTCTGTCCCCTCACTATGACATGCATCATCTTGTTCATGACTTCTTCGACCTGGGGTATTTTTGTAAGGGTATATGCCTCTGAAAGGGCGTAGGCGACAATCGGATGCCCATAAGCATTTCCATCCCCGCTTATAACGCCGTCTGCAGATGTATTGCCTCCAAATTCAACCAGCTTCTTCAAAGCCATAACCAGAGTCTTACCGTAATCCTGCGACATCGGAGTCGTCCCCCTGCCGAGGAAAGTCAGAGTTGCAAGACCTGTAAGGGCCGGCTGCCTGCCTTTGTCCTCTCCCCAGGAACCATCGGAATTCTGATGTTCCTTCAGCCAGTTCAGCGCGCCTGTAACATGGGGATCCGTCTTAGTCGCATCGTTGTCCTCCAGGATGTCCTTTATGCCCTGCTTGTTCCTCCACGACAAAGGGGATCCCGGCGGAACAGGAATACTGATGACTGATACTGCATCGATTATTCCGGGACTGTTTGGTATCTGCGGAACTTCGATGTCTGACACAGGACCATTTGCAGCATCTCCGGAATTAATCACTGGATCATTTTCCATGCTGGACTGTGCATCAGAATCCCTGTCAACAGGAGTATCCGGCGGTTCAACTGGCTCCAGTTCGGGGATATCAGGTTTCTCAATGGGTGGAGGCTCAACGATTTTCATAGGTGTAACTGTGAATTCCATGTATTCCTTCTTCGGTTCCGCCGGAACAAAGATGGAACAGAGAAACCCCAGCATTATAATATGTGCACAGACTGAAACGACAGGTCCTGTGAGATGCGCGCGGATGTCCTGAAAACTTATTTGCCTGGAGAATTCGATCGAATTTGGATACTTACTATCTCCTTCCGCCGGCTCCTGAACTGGAAAACTGTACTGCGTTTTCATAAGCACCTCCAGTTATATTGTCTCCTTGTTCTGACTTAGTATATTGCTAATATTACTAAAGTCAAGTAATTTAATTAAATTAATTAATATTAATATAACTTACTATATTATATTAGTATTTATATATAGAGCTATTACGTAATTTTTATAAATGCAAGGAGTTATATGGCAAGATTATATGCTATTTTTTGTAGATGGAAAGCTAACGGTAAAGATAGTACCTTTAGATTCTTCAGATATGAATGAA
>CAZDNQ010000519.1:0-3843 GCA_964506605.1 uncultured Victivallis sp.
ATAGACAGGCTTCTGGCGAACGGGCGCCGTCCCGTGCTTGCCGTAGACGCGGATCCGAACTCATGCCTGCATTCCGTTCTGGGCGTCAAGGTTGGGAGCACCGTCGGAAGGATCCGCGAGGAGGCGCGCACCGAAGCGTCCAAGGGGAAAGTCACAGGAGTGGCGAAACAGCAGCTGCTCGAGATGAAGATAGCTGAATGCCTGGTGGAGGCGAAGGACTTCGACATGATATCCATGGGGAGGCCTGAAGGTCCGGGCTGCTACTGCTATGCCAACAATGTCTTGAAGGATGTTATACAGAAGCTCTCAGCGAGCTATCCATACGTGGTGATCGACAACGAGGCGGGACTTGAGAACCTTTCGCGCCGCATCGTGCAGAAGGTCGATCTCCTCGTGATGGTCGCCGATCCATCAAAGAACGGCATTGAAACAATCAGGAGGCTCCACAGGCTGGCGTTCGAGATGAACATAGATTTCAAGGAGCTGTGGGTCTTCATCAACAGGGTGAGAGGCGGAAAACTGCCTGCCGAAGCGGCATACCTGAAGAATGAGACAGAGGCCGATCATATTATAATGCTTCCGGACAACCATGAGATTGCGCAGTTCGCGGAAAACGGCGAACCTGTGTCTGCTCTCTCATCAGGAAACGAGGTCGCCGGGATCATCGACGGATTCATAAAACAATTATTTTAAGGAGAACATAAATGGCCAAGGAAGCTAAGAGACCGGAAGAGCTGGTTTCCGACCAGGCGTCGATCGAGACAATAATCAAGTCTCAGAACGACTGCGTCGAGACCTGTTTCGTCAGAGCCGAAGCACAGGGAATGCCCTGCAAGTTCGGGACCCTCGGAGTATGCTGCAAGATATGCCACATGGGCCCGTGCAAGATAACTCCGAAGGCGCCTCGCGGCGTCTGCGGCGCGGATGCAGACACGATAGTCTCCAGGAATTTCCTGCGCGAAGTCGCCTCGGGCACGGCCGCCCATTCGGACCACGGCAGGCATCTCGCCCTGCGGTTCAAGAAGATCGCCGAAGGCAAGGAGCCCGACTACAAGATTTCCGATGTCAAGGCCCTGCTCCGCATCGCCGGAAAATACAAGATCAGCACCGAAGGCCGTGAAGTCAATGCCATAGCACTCGAGCTCGCCGACGCATTCCTCTCTGAATTCACATCCCAGGAAGAGCCTCTGAAGACCCTCAACCTAGCCCCTGAAAAGACGCGCGGCGTCTGGAAGAAGACCGGGATCGAGCCGAAGGGCGTCGACAGGATGGTCGTCGAATCGATGCACCGCACGCACATGGGGGTCGACCATGACTACCGCAACATCCTCGACATGGCGTTCAAGACTTCGCTGGCCGACGGATGGGGCGGTGCGCATGTCGCGACGCAGATCTCCGATATAATGTTCGGAACTCCTGAACCTGTAACCAGCAACGCGAACCTCGGCGTGCTCGAGGAGAAGAAGGTCAACATCATCGTCCACGGACATGAACCAGCACTCTCGGAAATGCTCGCAGCCGCAGTTTATGATCCTGAAATAGTTGAATACGCGAAGAAAGCCGGGGCCGAAGGTGTGAACCTCGCAGGCCTATGCTGTACGGCCAATGAAATCCTGATGCGCCGCGGAATAAGCGTCGCAGGCAATTTTCTCCAGCAGGAGCTTGCGATTGTCACCGGTGCCGTCGAGATGATGGTGGTGGACGTGCAGTGCGTGATGCCGAGCCTTCCTTCGGTTGCCGCCTCATACCACACGCAGGTGGTTTCGACGACTGACATAGCAAAGACCATTGGCGCGACACACATGGAGTTCGACGAGGACCATGCATACGATTCGGCGAAGAACCTCATCAAGAAGGCTATCGACAACTTCAAGAACCGCGATCCGAAGAAGATGCAGATACCGAAGGTGAAGCAGCCTCTTGTCGCAGGATTCAGCGTCGAGGCGATCAGGTACATGCTAGGTGGAACTTACAGGGCGTCTTTCAGGCCGCTCAACGATGCGATCATACAGGGCAGGATACGCGGCGTCGCCGGAATCGTCGGATGCAACAACATCAAGACGCAGACGGACTCATACATCAACGCCATCACAAAGGAGCTGATAAAGAGGAACGTGCTGATCCTGAAGACCGGCTGCGCCGCGCAGGCGTCGGGAAAGGCCGGCAAACTGACGCCGGAGACTGCGTTGAAGGAGGCTGGACAGGGTTTGCGCGAGGTCTGCGAGACCGTCGGTATCCCGCCTGTGCTCCATATGGGAAGCTGTGTCGACAACACGCGAATCCTCGAAGCCGCCAGCGAAATCGTATATGAAGGCGGGCTTGGCGCATCCATCGCCGAGGTGCCTGCGGTCGGCGTCGCACCGGAATGGATGAGCGAGAAGGCGGTCGCCATCGGCTGCTATTTCGTCGCATCTGGCGTCGATGTGATACTCGGGCAGCCGTTCCATATCTCAGGTTCTGAGAATGTAACTAAATATCTTGGAGACGAGGCGCGCGCCAGGTTCGGCGGCGGTTTCATATACATCCCGGATCCCATGGAGGCCGTGGAGAAGATAATGTCGCTCATCGAGGCGAAGAGGGAGAAGCTTGGCATCAACAAGAAGGCCGAGCGCAAGCTGTTGGACATGAAAGATAGGAGAGCCACCAATGTCTAAGATTATATGCGGAAGCGCAATTGACGGCGCCATCGAATGGGTGGCGAAGGCCGAGGCCATGCTCGACAAGGCCATAAAGGAGAAAGGCGAGTCGAGTCCGGTCGGATTCCCAAGCACTGCCTATTATCTGCCTGTGATATATTCGTTCACCGGCGAGAAGATGGAGAAGCTGTCTGATCTCCGGAGGATGCTGCAGAGGGCGAAGAGCCTCCTGCCGGCAAGACCGAACGACAAGGTATGGCTGCCGTATCTCGGCAAGGCCCTGGATGCAGGCGCGGCGGCTCTTTTCGCCTGTGAAATAATCGAGGCGTGCAAATATCTCATAGGTCCGAATCCCGTCGACGGGATCTGGCTTGGCGCGGCGAACGACGTCATCATGCGCGAGCGCGGCATTGAGTTCGTGGACGGCACAGCGCCCGGATTCGCCGCCATCACCGGAGCTGCTCCGAACAATAAGATCGCGGTCAAGATCGCAACCGAGCTGCAGGAGAAGAACCTCTACGTCTTCATGGCGGGATGCACAAACGGCAAACAGTTCGCCGAACAGCTCGCCGAGGAAGGCGTCCAGCTTGGCTGGGAGACCCGCCTCGTCCCGTTCGGAAAGGATGTCTCGGCCCTCATCTATGCTCTAGGATTTGCGAACCGCGCAGCGCTGTCGTTCGGTGGCGTAAAACCCGGCGACTTCCGCGCAAACCTAAGATACAACAAGGACCGTATTTTCGCGTTTGTGCTCGCTTTAGGTGAAGTTACCGCTGACAAATACGCGGCGGCGGCCGGCGCAATCAATTACGGATTCCCTGTCATCGCCGACACTGCTATACCTGAAATCCTCCCGACCGGTGTCTGCACATACGAACATGTCGTCTCAAAGGTCCCATATGAGTCCATGGTCGAAAAGGCGCTCGAGGTCCGTGGCTGCAAGGTCAAGATCACCAAGGTTCCGATACCTGTTCCATATGGCGCGGCATTCGAGGGTGAACGCATCCGCAAGGCCGATGTACAGGTCGAGTTCGGCGGCAACAAGACGCCTGCTTTTGAGTTTGTCACATCTGTTGATCTTGAGAGCATAAACGACGGCGAGATCGAGATCATCGGTCCTGACATAGACAAGGTGAAGGAAGGCGAAGCTCTGCCTCTCGGAATCTGGGTCGAGGTCGCCGGCCGCAAGATGCAGTCCGACTTCGAACCG
>CAZDNQ010000520.1:0-3841 GCA_964506605.1 uncultured Victivallis sp.
GTTCAATACGGGGTGATTTTCATGCCCTTGGAGCCAGAACCAGCAACAGGTTTCCGGATGTTTATTCTCTTGTTCTGTTCAATCCTGGCGTTCTCCACCAGCCGGATGGAGTTTTTCCATTCCTCCGACACAAGGGAGGCGAACTCTTCTATCTTGGGATGCGGCGGCAGCAAATCCGGATGCTTCCTTGAAGGAACTCCTACGGCAAGATCATAGGCGCTTAATATCTTTATATATTTGTACCGCCTTTCATTGGAAATGATGACAGGAGGCTGTCCAGCCTTAAGGAGAGGGAGGTTGGAGACAAGCCTTGCAAGCCTTCCATTTCCGTCGTAAAATGGATGTATCCTTGTAAAACTCATATGGAGATCAACATATGCCCTGATGGGCTCGGAGTCGGATTTCGCCCCCTTGTAAAGCCTGTTGAACAGCGAAATCCAATTTCCCATCAGGAAGGGAACGTCTTCAGGCGCAGCGTAATATTTGAATATCTGCCGCCCCTCCTCATCGACAGCATACGTCCCGTTTTCCTCGTTTTTCCATGCACCAACAGGCTTATATATGTCTATGATGCTCTGGACTTGGACGGCCGCATGGAGATGGAAGAGGTCCTTTTCCGAAATGTTTCCCTTGTCAAGCATTCCATAAATTATCTCAATGGCCCTGGCATGTCCCGTGACTTCCTGATGATCCTTGAGAGGTTTTCCGGAGACTGTAAGGCCTTCCTTGAGAACAAAGGCTGTTTCGCCAAGGGTAAGACTGTTACCTTCAATTGCCGTTGAGGTATGTGTCCACAGATCCCTGAGCTGTTCTTTCAGCTTGAGCCTGATATCTTCATCCAGTCCGTCAAAAAAGGTTTTCATTTCATTGGCTCCATTGTCATTGCTTATTATAGCATTGACAGCTTTTATTCTCAATTCGATTTCGTTTTCTTTTACCTAGACGTTACGGGAATGATAAGAAAGCTCCGACTTTCGTAATGGAAGCAGACTCTTTTTCAGCATGAAAAAGGAAGCTGCCGCGAAAAACTACCGTTTTTTCGCTATCCTGCCAACGTATTCTTTCCGTATTCAAAGGTAAAACGCAAGCGTTCCGGACCTGGCGTGCGCAGGCGACACATTGGAGGAAACAACCGGAGTGATTTCCGAAAAGACATTCTTTACGACACGGCTCGTAATCAACCATTATTCCTTGATGTAGGCCCAAAGTTTCCTGGAGATTTCCGTCCTTGGAATTGCCCTTGCCCATACGACCTCAGCCAGCAGAGCGCTTGGTGCCACCGGTGCCATGACCTTCACATTACCCTTCTTCGCCATGATTCCATTTTTCCTGTTTTTTAGTTTGAAGAAGATTCCGTTGAGATAACAGCAGCTCAGGAAATATCAAAGCTCCGTTGATATTCATTACGCTACCGTTCGTATTCGTCTTTTTTCTGCCTGTCCTGGATTTCCCAGTATGTCCGCCAGGCGGCATCTCCTGTTCCCCGCTGGTATCCTTGTTTTAATGCATCTGTCTGGACCTCGGTCTTCTTCTGAGCAGTTGCGCATCCAGCCAAAAGAAGACAGGCAGTGCCGGCAGCAATAGATAATTTAAATGCTGTCATAGAAATACTCCAGATGTTTATGGTTGCAGTAGAAGTAGCGGAATTCATGAAAATGCATCACATCCCGGTAACGCTGCCGAGTTATCGGCGGGTTTCACTGAATTTCCCCTCGATCCTATTTCGCCAGCGAACTGGCGTATTTCAGGAGCTTCATCCTGTCGCTGCGGGACATCTTATGGAAGAGCTCGAATATCCTGACAAGCTCTCGGCCCTTGTTCTGATCCAGATACATGGTTATCACGTCCCTTGCCGGATCCGTTTCAAACTTGCTGAGGTCGATGCCCTGCTTCTGGGCATATTCCAGCAGCACCTTCTTGGCATGGATGCCGGGATTCCTTGTCCTGTTCTTCCAGTTCGAGATGCTCTGCTGGCTGACCAAGCAGCGTTCCGCGAGCTCCTGCTGCGACAGGAACAATCCTTCAAGCAACTCCCTCGTGAGCAGATGCCAGTCAATTTTCTTCATACTCCATCTCCATATTACATGAAAGTGTTTATAATTCCAAAGGGCATGAAAATACGCCGATGTTATGCGAAGTCAAGTCCGGTGGAAACATATCGCTCCGCCGGGCTGTACTCGGACTCAACAGCCCTGACGGACTATTTTCTGTCCCCGTTCCCCAGGAAATCCTTCCACCCCTTCCAGTCGCCTCTGCTCTTGTATGACTGATCTGCATTCGCGGGGATGTTGTCAGGCTTGCGTCCTATCTCGGGAATCTCCCCTCTGGCATAGCTGCGCCATTCGAAGATGTTTTTCAATCCCAACGCCCTTGCGAACGTCCTGGCCTCCTTGAAAGGTAAGAAATTCCGTCTGGTAGCGGCGACGGCTCCAGTTCCCAGCCAGTCACCCCAGCTTATCCAGCCCTTGAGCCGGTAGGCACTGTCCGGATATCTCGGTATGTCCACAGGGAAGTCCTTGCTCCGCCTGCACCATTCCTTGGCGTTCTTAAGCCTGAGCTTCCGCGCAAAAGCCCTGGCCTTGCCGAAAGGAAGGAACTTTTTCTTCTGGTTCGAGATGAACCCTGTGCCCAGCCAGTCACCCATACCCTGCCATTCGCTACTGTAGCTTCTGTGCGGATTTGTGGGGATGTCGGAGGGAAGCCTTCCTTTTCCTGGAATTCCCTCCCTGCAGCACCGCCGCCATTCGTCCTCGTTGCGGAGCCCTAGCTTTCTGACGAAGTCCCTGGCATCGATGAAGGATCTGAAACTCCTCCTCATGTTCGAAACAGATCCAGTCCCCAGCCAGTCGCCCCATGAGATCCATTCCCCGGCGTAGACTTTTTCCGGAGATGCCGGAATGTCGTCGGGCACGGGCTCCCTGTTGATGATCTCGCCCCTGCAGTACTTACGCCAGAGCGTATTTTTATCCAGCTTGAGGGCACGCACGAAATCCCTGGCTTCGTTGAAACTCCTGTACCTGCGTTCATGCTTGGGCGGAAGCCTCCTACCGAGCCAGTCATTCCAGCCCGCCCATCCATATCCCCTGTAGACTTCATATGGGAAAACGGGAATGTTGTCGGGCAGGCTGGGCCGACCATGCAGCTTCCCGTTGCAGTAGTCGAACCACCAGCGGACATCCGGAAGCCCGAGCGCCCTGGCGAACTTCCGGGCGTCGGTGAACGGCTCATATGTTCTGCCCTGATACTCTACGACGCCGCAACCGAACCAGTCATTCCAGGATATCCAGCCCTTGTCCGCATATGTATGGTTCGGGCTTGAGGGGATGTCTGCGGGCTTCGGCCCCTTGCCGGGCAGTCCGTCCCAGCAGTAATGGTTCCACGCCTTGATGCTGGTGATTCCTAGGGATCTGACGAAATGCCTTGCAGTCTGGAAGTGGCGGAACCTGCTCCTTCCTGGTATTTCAATCCCGAGCCAGTCCGCGTATCCGCTCCAGCCCTCGTACCTGTAGGAGAGGTTGGGCTTCCTTGGCATGTCCACTGGCCTGGCAAGCCCCGGTATCCTTCCTGATACGAAATCCTCCCATTCCCCACGGGAGTTCAGCCCAAGGTTTCTTGCAAAAACGCGGGCCTCGTCAAAAGGGCGTGGTACGGTCTTCTTTCTTGATGTCATTGCATAGATTCCATATATCAACGTCCCCATGTCTTATATGTAGCACACGCGCCTTTAGTTCCTTGACGATGATGTACTCAATCGAACTACGGTCTGACCGTACATTTGTCCGCAGCGTGTGCGCCCAGCCTGATTATGATAGATTCTCACCAGTAAACCCGGTAACACTTC